>DATFDN010000339.1:0-3340 GCA_035252035.1 Acetobacteraceae bacterium
GCTTGCGGGAGAGGTCGGCGAGCGGAGCGAGCCGGGTGAGGGATTTGCCCGCGCCACCCTCACCCGCCGCGCAAGCGCGCGGCGACCTCTCCCGCGAGCGGGAGAGGTGTAATGGGCGCAAACAGAAGTTGAATGCCTCAATATCCTCCGAAAGCGCTCTACCCGAACAACCGCCGCGAGGCGATCCGTGCCCCCTCGGCCAACGCCGCGAGCTTGGCCCAGACCACGTCCTCGGCCACCCGCCCGCGCCCGGCCGACGTGTCGAACCCGCAATCGGTGCCGGCCAGCACACGGCGCGGATCGCCGACCGTGCGCGCCACCGCCTCGATCCGGTCGGCCACGACCTCCGGGTGCTCGACGAAGTTGGTCAGCGGATCGATCACCCCGGCCACGATCACCTGATCCGGCGCCAGCTTCATGGCGGAAAGGCACCGGTACTCATGGGCGTGGCGCGGGTTGGCGAAGGGCAGGACGAAGCCCCCGACCTTGGCCTGGCGGATCGCCGGCAGCACCTCCGCGAGCGCCACGTCGCAGTCATGCGGGCCTTCGTAATTGCCCCAGCAGGCGTGCAGGCGCACCCGCTCGGGCGGGATGTTGGCCAGCGCGGCGTTGATGGCCGTCACCACGCGCTCCACGAAGCCGACGAAGGCGGACACGGGCTGGTCCTGATAGGTGAGGTGCCGCTCCATCGCGAGGTCGGGCGCGTCGATCTGCAAGACGAAGCCGCTGGCGACGATCGCCTCGTACTCGACGCGCAGCGCCTCGGCCAGCGCCTGGAGATACGCCTCCTTGGTCGGATAGAAGCGGTTGCGCAGCGCGGCGGCGATGATGCCGGGCGAAGGAGCGGTCATGAACGCCTCGGCGAAGCCGGGCGGGTGCGCTTCCAGGACGGCGCGGAAATCGGCGCACTCCGCCGCGATGGCGCCCCGGTCGAGATACCGCACCGCGCCGACCGCCTCCGGCACGCTTTCAAGATTGCTGATCGAGACGCCGATCGCGTCATGCGCCGCCTTCCAGGCGCGGAAGGCGGGATAACGGGCGACATCGGCGAACAGAGGCCGGCTCCAGCCGCCGCCGAAGCCGCTCATGCGGCGGCGGACATAGAGGAAGAACGCCTCGCGCTGCTGCTCCCCGTTGTTGCCGACATCGATGCCCGCCGCGATCTGGCGGGCAACCACGGACTGTAGCGCCGCCCGCCCCTCGATCATTATTTCGCCTTCATCCACTGTATCTCCTCGGGCTCTTCGTGCGTAGAGATCGGTGAGCCGCGCCGGGCGGGGCAGGCTGCCGGTGTGCGTGGTCAGGATACGGCTCTCGCTGCGCAGCATGACGTCGATCCGAGTGGGTGGCGTATTGTGCAGGCGGGCGGGGCAAGCGGCAATCGAGGCCGGCGGCGCCGGCAAGGAGGCGAGGAATGAACATCATCGAGCGGCGCGGTTGGGAGCTGCCGGAGCGCCTGGCGACGCCAGAGGCGGTCGTGCTGGACCGACGCGGGTTGCTTGGGGGGGCGCTGGCGCTGGCAAGTCTCGGCGCGGCCAGCGCGCGGGCGGCGACCCTCTCCGCGCCGCGCAACACCGCGTTCGCCCCCGGCCGCGCCATCACGCCGGAGAAGGACGCTACGACCTACAACAACTATTACGAATTCAGCGAGAGCAAGGATTGCTGGCCGCTCGCCCAAAAGATGGTGGTCGATCCGTGGTCGATCACCATTGATGGACTGGTGAAGAAGCCGCGCAGCATCGCCTTCGAGGATCTGATGAAGCAGGTCCAGCTTGAGGAGCGGGTCTACCGCCACCGGTGCGTCGAGGCTTGGTCGATGGTGGTGCCCTGGGACGGCTTTCCGATGCGCAAGCTGCTGGAGATCGCCGAGCCGCTGGGCTCGGCCAAGTACGTCGCCTTCACCACCGTCGAGCAGCCCAAGACCATGCCGGGGCTGAGCAATCCGATCTACCCTTGGCCCTATGTGGAGGGCGTCACGATCGCGGAGGCGGCGAATGATCTGGCCTTCATCTCGGTCGGGATGTTCGGCAAGCCGCTGCCGAAGGTGAGCGGCGCCCCGATCCGCATGACCCTGCCCTGGAAATACGGCTTCAAGTCGGGCAAGGCGTTCGTCAAGGTGAGTTTCGTCGAGAAGCGGCCGGACACGATGTGGGCGCAGATCGCGCCGAGCGAGTACGGGTTCTGGGCCAACGTCAATCCGGCCGTTCCGCACCCGCGCTGGAGCCAGGCGACCGAGCGGGTGCTCGGCACCGATGAGCGCGTGCCGACGCAAATCTTCAACGGCTACGGGGCGTACGTATCCTCCTTGTATGCGGGGATGAAAGGCGAGAAACTGTTCATGTGATGATGTTCCAACGAGTCATGGCCGTCCTCGCGGCGGTGTTCCTGGTGGGCGCCTTCGCCCTCGCGACCATCGCCGCGCCGGACATCCCGCTCGGGGCGGCGCTCTACATGCTCCACCCACAGTCGCTCTATGTCGTCCAGGAGCATCTCAGCGCCTGGCTGTGGAGCGGCGCGGCCATGCCCCTGCTGGTCCGCCCCGCCTGGCTGCTGCCGGCCTGCCTTGGCATCGTCTGCGCCGGCCTGTCGCTGACCACCGCCTCCCGCAAGGGCGCGCAGCGGAGCCCGCGGCGGAGGTTCTAGCTTGCCGAACGGACCCCCTCCCGTCCCAAATGCTGATCTATGGGGCGTGGGGCGGAAAAGCGAAGCGCGTTCCGCCGTCCACGATGGCGCGGGCAGGCGGCGGAACGCGCTTCGCTTTTCCGCCCTACGATCATCGTGCCTGCGGAGCCATTTTATCGGATGGGTGCAATGGAGTGCGACACGTGGACAAGATAGCGCCGTTCGGGATCACCGTTTGCGGAATCGAGGAGCTGACTGGGCATTGCGAGGCCGGTGCGAGCCACGTTCTGTCGATCCTCGATCCCGCCTGGCCCGTGCCGGACGCATTCGGCGGCTTCGGTGAACATGAAAGGCTGGAACTGCGCTTCCACGACGTGATCGAGGACGTGGCCGGCATGGTGCCGCCGCGAGAGGAGCACGTGGCTCGCCTGCTGGCATTCGGTCGCGACTTCGCCGCGGAGCCGCCGAACGATGCGCACCTGCTCGTTCATTGCCACGCCGGCATCTCGCGCTCAACCGCCGCGATGACGCTGATCCTCGCGCAGGCGCTTCCCGATGTGCCGGCGCGGACCATCCTGGCGCATGTGCTGCGGATACGGCCGAAAGCGTGGCCCAATCTGCGGATCATCGAGATCGGCGACGCCATGCTGGCCCGAAACGGCGAGGTGATTGAAGCCTCGGCGGAGATCTACCGCCGGCAGCTTGCGATCTACCCGCA
>DATFDN010000340.1:0-2831 GCA_035252035.1 Acetobacteraceae bacterium
GTTCGGCATCCCTGATCGAGTTGCCCTTCGCCGCCGCCCCCACGCCCCCCGCCCCCACCGAGGCCGAGCTGCGGCGCTGGTACGCCAATCACGCCGACGCCTTCCGCGTACCCGAGTTCCGCCGCATCAAGGCCGTGGTCCTCTCCACCGAGACGATCGCCAAGTCGCTCGACGTGCCGCAGAGCGAGCTACTTGCCTGGTACAACGCCCACAAGGCGCAGTTCGTCGAGCCGGCCCGCCGGTCCATCCAGGTTGCCATCACCCCCGATCAGGCCAAGGCCCAGGCACTTGCCGCGCAGTGGCGGGGCGGGGCCGATTGGGCGGCGGTGCAGAAAGCGGCCGAGGCTGCGGGCGGCTCCGCGGTTGCCCTCGACGCCGCGACCGAGCCGCAGATTCCTGACGCGGCGCTCGCCAAGGCGGCCTTCGCCACCGCGCCGGACCAGATCGCCGGGCCGGTGCAGGTTGCGCTCGGCTGGGCGGTGCTGCGCGTGACCTCCGCCACGCCAGGCCACGAGCAGAGCTTCGCGCAGGTGGAGAACGAGGTGCGCACGAAGGTGCTGAACGAGAAGGCGGCCGCGTTGCTCTACGACCGCGCGGGCAAGGTCGATGACCTGCTCGGCACCGGGGCGGGGCTCGACAAGCTGCCCGCCGACCTTGGGCTGGCCGGCGCGACCGGCACGCTGGACGCGAAGGGCGACACGCCGGAGGGCACCCCCGCCCCGCTCCCCGGCCCGCCGGAGCTGACCAAGGCCTTGGTGGACGCGGCTTTCAGTCACCCGCCTGGCCCGCCCTCCCAAATGACGGAGGTGCAGGTGCCGGGTGCTGGCTCCGCCTTCTATGCCGTGGAAGTCGAGCAGGTCATCCCGGCCTCGCAGAAGCCGTTCGATCAGGTGAAGAACCAGGTGGAGGCGGGCTGGCTCCAGGACGCGCGGATCAAGGAGCAGGAGAAGGCGGCGGCGCAGATGCTGGCCGCGCTGCGCGGGGGCGAGTCGCTGGCCGACGTGGCCGCCAAGGCTGGGCGGACTGTGCGCACGACGCCGCTCGTCACGCGCGGTGGCCAGGACGAGGGGATGCCGCCTCAGCTTCAGCGCGGGTTGTTCGGGCTGAAGCCCGGCGAGCCGACCATGGTGGAGACGCCCGAGGCGTTCCTTGTCGCCGTTCCGGACAAGATCGAGACGCCCGACCCGAAGGCCGATCCCGCCCGCTACGACGCGGTGCGCGAGGTGCTGACCCGCGCCACCGCCGCCGATTTGGCGCAGGGTTTTGCGACCGCGCTGCGCGCCCGCGCCGAGCCGCAAGTGAACCAAGCCGTCTTCGACAGTTTTGTGCAGCAATAGGCCCACCCGATGGACATGGCGCCTCCCGCAGGCTTCGCCGCCTTCCGTGCCACTTATGAGGCGGGTCGCGGCAGCCTGGTCTGGCGCCGCTTCGTCGCCGATCTCGAAACCCCGGTCGCGGCCTTCCTGAAGCTCGCCCATGGCCGCCCCAACGCCTTCCTGCTGGAGAGCGTGGAGGGCGGGGCCACGCGCGGGCGCTATTCCATCATCGGGATGGACCCCGACCTGATCTGGCGCTGCCGGGGCGGGCAGGCGGAGGTGAACCGCCACGCGCGCTCGGCCCCGCACGCCTTCGTGGCCGATCCACGCCCGGCGCTGGAAAGCCTGCGCGCGGCGATCGCCGAGACAAGGCTGGACGTGCCTGCCGGCCTGCCGCCGATCGCCGGGCTGGTCGGCTATCTCGGCTACGACATGGTGCGGCTGATGGAGCGGCTGCCCGCGCGCAACACGGACGCGATCGGGGTTCCCGACGCGTTACTGATCCGCCCGACGCTGTTCGCTATTTTCGACAACGTCAACGACGAGCTGACCCTTGCCGCGCCGGTCCGCCCGGCCGAATCCGTCTCCGCCGCGCAAGCCTGGGAGGCAGCGAACGCCCGCCTGGCCGAGGCCGAGGCGGCGCTGGAGCGCCCCCTGCCCCATCCCGCCCCGCCGGTGGCGCTGCCCGCACCCCCTGAGCCCGAGTCGAACATCCCCAAGGGCGCGTTCCTGGGCATGGTGGAGCGCGCCAAGGAGTACATCGCCGCCGGCGACGTGTTCCAGGTGGTGCTCAGCCAGCGCTTCGCCGCGCCCTTTGCCCTGCCCCCGTTCGCGCTCTATCGCGCGCTGCGCCGGATCAACCCCGCCCCGTTCCTGTTCTTCCTCGACTTTGGCGGCTTCGCCGTCGTCGGCTCCTCGCCCGAAATCCTGGTTCGGTTGCGCGACGGCGTGGTGACGCTGCGCCCGCTCGCTGGCACGCGCCGGCGCGGCGCCACGCACGAGGAGGACCAGGCGCTGGAGGCCGAGCTGCTGGCCGATCCCAAGGAGCGGGCCGAGCACCTGATGCTGCTCGATCTCGGACGCAACGATGTCGGCCGGGTCGCGGAGATTGGCAGCGTGCGCGTGACGGAGAGCTTCGTCGTCGAGCGCTTCAGCCACGTCATGCACATCAGCTCCAACGTTGAGGGCAGGCTGCGGCGCGATCTCGACGCGCTGGACGCGCTGGTGGCGAGCTTCCCCGCCGGCACGCTCTCGGGCGCCCCCAAGGTGCGGGCCATGGAGATCATCGAGGAGATGGAGCCGACGCGGCGCGGCATCTACGCCGGGTGCATCGGCTACTTCGCCGTCAACGGCACCATGGACACCTGCATCGGACTGCGCACCGCATTGGTGAAGGACGGCACGATGTACGTGCAGGCCGGCGCCGGTATCGTCGCGGATTCGGAGCCAGAGGCGGAGTACGAGGAGTGCCGGCAAAAGGCCCGCGCCTTGTTCCGGGCAGCGGAGGAGGCGGTG
>DATFDN010000341.1:0-3731 GCA_035252035.1 Acetobacteraceae bacterium
CCGCCTGGCGGCTCGCCGTCGTGCTCGGCGTGACGCCGGCGGAGGCGCGGGTTGGCTGGCTCGACCAGCCGGGCTCGGGGGGCGCCGCGCAGCCGCGCACGGGCGTGATTCGGGCCGCCGACGAGGCATGGAACCATCCGAAGGATCGCATGGGCCGTCCCGGCGCGCCGTTCCATCGCCTGACGGACATGTTGCGCTTGGGCGATGTCGTGATGGTCCAGCCCACGGGGCCGGGCCGGGCGGTGCTGCGGCAGGTGCCGGAGGTGCAAGGGGCGCTCGTGTCCTTGGACCCGCTCTCGGGACGGGTGCTCGCGATGGTCGGCGGGTGGAGCTACGCCGCGAGCCAGTTCAACCGCGCGACCCAGGCCCAGCGCCAGCCGGGCAGCAGCTTCAAGCCGATCGTTTACTTGAGCGCGCTGGAGAAGGGGGTCTCGCCATCGGATCGTTTCCTGGACGCGCCCTTGTCGCTGCCGGATGGGCGTGGCGGGTTGTGGCGGCCCAACAATTACGAGATGGAATTCAACGGCCCGACGCCCCTGCGGGTGGCGCTTGAGCAGTCGCTGAATCTGGTGACGGTGCGGGTCGCGCAGCGTGTCGGCATGGAGGCGGTGGCGCGGACCGCCGAGGCGTTCGGGATGGCCGACAAGCTGCCGCGCCTGTTGCCCGCCGCGCTCGGCGCGGTCGATACCACGGTGCTGCGCGAGGCGGGCGCCTATGCGAGCTTCGCCGCCATGGGGCGCAAGGTGGTGCCGACCGTGATCGACAGCGTGCAAGATCGCGAGGGCCATGTCGTCTGGCGTCCCTCCGGCCTGGACTGCGCCTGCGACGGCCCGAATCCGCCGGAGCTGACGGACGGGCGCGAGCAGATCGCCGACCCGCAGAGCACGTTTCAGCTCGTCACGATGATGCAGGGCGTGGTCACGCGCGGCACGGGCGTTCCCGCCGGGAAGGGCCTGAACCGGCCGATCGCCGGAAAGACCGGCACCAGCCAGGACTTCACCGACGCCTGGTTCGCCGGCTTCACCCCGCAGATGGCAACCGTCGTCTGGGTGGGCTACGACAACCCGGCGAGCCTCGGCGAGAAGCAGACTGGCGCCGAGGTCGCGGCCCCCATCTGGCATGACTACATGGCCGCCGCGCTGAAGGGGCGTCCGGCGCTCGGCTTCCCAATCCCGCCGGGGGTGACGATGGCGGGCTGGGAGACGGGCAGGGGGCACGTCACCGATGCTTTCAAGCCGGGCCAGGTGCCGGGCGGGTCGGCGCCGCTCGGCGGCGAGGGCTCCGACCTGCTGAGCGGCGGGGCCGCCGAGGCGCGTTCCGTGCTCTCTGGCGCTCCGAGTGGCACCGGCGGCGTGGACAGCGCGCTGGGCGGGCTGTATTGAGCGCGGCTCTCCGACAACCAGGCAGTCCGTCCATGTCCGCCGAATCCGACGCCCTCAACCAGCAGATCGAGCAGTCCATCGCGCTGCTGAGGAGGCATCTTTGACTGGGATGTCGCCCAGGCCCGCCTTGAGGAGCTGAATGCCCGCGCCGAAGACCCGAGCCTCTGGAACGACCCCGCCACGGCGCAGAAGGTGATGCGCGAGCGCAATCACTTGGCCGCGCAGATCGAGGGCGTGCGACGGCTCCAATCCGAGGTCGCCGACACGGTGGGCCTGATCGAGATGGCCGAGGCCGACGGCGATTCCGCGATGGTCGCCGACGGGATGGCGAGCCTGCGCGCGCTCGGCGAGGAGGCCAAGCGGCGCGAGACCGAGAGCCTGCTCTCGGGCGAGGCCGACGCCAATGACGCCTTCGTGGAGATCAACGCCGGCGCGGGCGGCACCGAGGCGCAGGACTGGGCCGAGATGCTGATGCGCATGTACACGCGCTGGGCCGAGCGGCGCGGCTACAAGGTGCAGGTGATGGAGGAGAGCGAGGGCGAGCAGGCGGGCGTCAAGTCGGTGACGCTGCGTGTCAGCGGCGATCACGCGTACGGCTGGCTCAAGACCGAGGCTGGCGTGCATCGGCTGGTGCGGATCAGCCCGTTCGACGCGAACGCGCGCCGGCAGACCAGCTTCGCCAGCGTCTGGGTCTATCCGGTGGTGGACGACAACATCGAGATCGACATCAACGAGGGCGACCTGAAGGTGGACACCTATCGCGCCTCCGGCGCGGGCGGGCAGCACGTCAACAAGACCGAGAGCGCCATTCGCATCACCCACCTGCCCACCGGGATCATCGTCGCCTGCCAGACCGACCGCAGCCAGCACCGCAACCGCGCCACCGCGATGGCGATGCTGAGGGCGCGGCTCTACGAGCAGGAGTTGCAGAAGCGCGAGGCGGCGGCAGCAGCGGCGGAGAGCGCCAAGGCCGATATCGGCTGGGGGCACCAGATCCGCAGCTACGTGCTGGCGCCCTACCAGCTGGTGAAGGATCTGCGGACCGGGGTGGAGAAGGGCAATCCCGGCGCGGTGCTGGACGGCGAGCTCGACGAGTTCATGGCCGCCTCGCTCGCCGCGCGGGTGGGGGCGCATCGGTCGGATGCGAGTGCGCAGGCGCGGTAGCAAGATGACTCCCCTTCCCTTGCGGGAGGGGGGCGAGGGAGAGGTCGAAGTGAACAAGGTTTCCTACGTAAATTTCTTCTTGCTATATTCAACGCAAGTATCAGGCAATAAATTCAGCTTTATCTTGGGCGATAGTCTCCACAACTTTACAGAGTGCTTTCAGATTTTTCCCTGATAGCCGGGTTATGTTTTTCTTAATTCCTCTTCTGAGTTGTTGCTGCTTGGTAAAAGGCAAGTTTCGATTCCTCCGCTCAGACCGTTTCAGGAGTTTGGAACGGCCAACCTCGTTTTCAAGCGAACGGATCCCTTTCCCCACCCCCCGCAAGGGGAGGGGGAGTATCCGCCTACGCCCCGGCCCACACCCACGTTGGTTAGAGACGGAATACGCTGGCGCTATTCCGCCCTACGATTATAAGTTCTGATTGAAATGGCTTTACGCCACCTCCATCACCCCAAGTGGCCGCGCGACCAGGCGGGGCACCTCGGCCGCGGGGACTGGGCGGCTGAACAGGAAGCCCTGCACCTCCGTGCAGCCCTCTTCCGCCAGGTAGGCCAGTTGCCTCCTCGCCACGAGGGCGGCTCACCTGGCGTCAGGCCCGGTCGAGCCAGGCGATTCAAGCGCTGGCACCGCGATCGCGCCGGGGTGGCCCGCGAGAGGGCGCGCTCGCCCTGGACGGTGACGCAGGAAGCGGGCGCTCGCCTGTCGCGCGGCGTGGTGGGCGGCCAGAAAGGCCATGCCGACCGGCGTAACCGCCCGCCGGTAGCGATAAAGCGGCTGCCACGTCCCGCCGTACTCGGCCTTGTAGGCCTCGCGGCCCCGACCGGCGTCGAAGGCGACAAATCCCTCGCCACGCAGGTGCTCCAGGAGGCCGGCCGTCAGCAGCTTTCCCGGCGAGACCTCGTGCCAAGCCGGATCATAGCCCGTGATCAGCCCGATGCAGGTGCGCCCTCCAACGGCCATTTCACCGGGCTCACCGGCGGAGCCTTTGCCCGAAACCACCGCGTACTGGGCGGCCACGATCGCGCCGTCCACACGGAGACGAAACAGCCTGACGAGGTCGCCCTGCCCCATCAGGCTCCGGTAGAAGTCGACGACACAGGCATCGTCGAGCAAGCCTCCAGGGTATTGGCTGCGCTTCCATCCAATCAGCGCGTCGAAGGCCGCATAATCACCGCCGTCGACAA
>DATFDN010000342.1:0-8090 GCA_035252035.1 Acetobacteraceae bacterium
GCGGGGCCTACGCCGCCGCCGCGTCCTGGGCGGGCGGCATGGCTCCGGGGGCGGGCATCGCCGTGACGCTCGGCCCGGCGGCGGCGCCATACGTCATCACGACCGGCACCGTGAACGCGGCCGCGGGCGCCCTGCTGCTGACCGGGGCGCAGGCGACACTGGAAGTGGACCGCTACATGTTGGCCGCCTGGCAGCCGGCGGTCGTGGCGGCCGGGACGCTCGCCGTCGCCGCCAGTGCGGTGCTGCAATCAAGCGGCCTGGTCCAGATCGGCCCGGCCGCCAGCACCCGCATCGACCGAAATGGCTTGCTCGTTCTGGGCGGTCTGGCGAACGGCACGGCCGTGGCGGTCGAGGGCACGCTGCTCGTCAATGGCGGCAGAATCGCCGCCGGTCCGAAGCAGGCCGGCGCGACCGCGACCGGCGGGGTCATGGTGATCGGCCTTGGCAATGGCGCGCGGCCGGCCGTCGCGACCGTCCAGGCGGGCGGGCAGGTGAGCGACACAGGAACGACGCTGGGCGCTGGTCCCGCCTCGTCCGGCACGCTGGTCATCAGCGGGGTCGGCACGAGCTGGTCCGATCTCGCAGACCCTACCCGCGCACAGGACACGACGGGGACGATGCTCATCGGCGTGCCGGACCCCGGGATTGGCGCGGGCGCGGCGGCGTCCTCCCCGGCGAGCCTGATCGTCGCGCAAGGCGCCGTCCTCACCGAGGCGGGCTACGCGGAGATCGGGGTCGGACCTGGGAGCGCGGGGGCCGCGACCATCTCGGCCGGGGCACGCTGGCAGGTCGGCGCCGGGGCGCTCAGCGTTGGCGCCGGCGGCTCCGGCACACTCAGCATCCTGAACGGCGGGACAGTCACGGCGGGGAATGGCGGCACCTTCCTTGCGGGCGGCACCACCCTCGCCATGCCGTTCGGGATCGCGGCCGGACAGACGGGCTCGGGCACGATCACGGTCAGCGGCACCGGATCGGTGCTGCTCACCCCGGCTTCGATGATCCTGGGCGGGAGCGGCCAAGGCGCGCTCGCGGTCGGCGCGGGCGGGCTTGCCGAAGCCAGCTCGCTGCAAGTCTGGCAGGGCTCCGTCGCGGAGGTCGATCCCGGCGGTGGAATCGACCTGGGCGCCTCAGGCCGGATCGTCTCCGGCGCCGTGTTGATCGAGCCCGGCCGCACGCTGCTCGGCAACGGATTGATCGCTGCGGATGTGGTCAACAACGGCACCGTGCTGGCCGTGCCGGCGGCGGCGGGGATGCAGCCAGCCACCTTGGAGATCACCGGCAGCCTGTCGGGCACCGGCACGATCGCGCTGGCCAGCGGCGCCATGGCGCAGATCGATGGCGCTATCGGCGCCGGCCAGACCATCCGGTTCTCGCCCGGCGGCGGAGCGCTCCGGCTGCGAAGCCCGTCTTCGACCATCCTCTCGCCGCTGGCCGGCCTTGACACGGGCGACAAGATCAGCTCGCCGCAATGGACACAGATCCTCGGTGTCCAGGCCGTGGGCGCGAGCGTCGTCGTCCGGACCAAGACCGGCACCACCGTCCTCTCGAACGTCAGCTTCGCGCCCGGCGCCAGCCGCGCCTTCACGTGGTACAAGGACGCGGCGAGCGGAAACTGGACGATCGAGGTTGCCGCCCCCGTCATGGACTGGAACGGGCCGAACGGCGACCTGGGGCGCGCCGGAAATTGGCGGAGCGAACAGACCGGGGCATCGTCGGCGACACCCCCCGGCCCGAGCACCTCCCTCGTGTTCGCTTCCGGCGGCACGCTGACCGGCACCGTGACGGCACTGGACGCGAGTTTCGGCGCGCTCTCGCCTTGGACTCTCGTCGGCGCCAGCCTGACCTTGTTGGGCCACCCCAGTCCGCCCGACCCGCCGCTCGCGCTGAGCATCGGCACCAGCGTCACGCTGAACGGCTCCACGATCACTGCCGCTGGCAGCACCGTGATCGGCGCCTATGGTGGCGCGCGGCTCTCCGTCCTCGGCGGCGCGCTGTTGAGCACTGCCGGCGCGGCGATCGGCGCAAGCTTGAGTCAGGCCGGGACGCTGGCCGTCAACGCCGGAGGCAGGGTGCTTCTCGGCGGCCCGACCCGCCTGGGGCGCGATCTCGGCAGCACGGGAACGCTCAGCATCGGGGCTGGCGGGACCGTGCGTGCGACCGCAAGCCAGACAGGCACGGCGGCGCTTGTCATCGGCGACGCCGGAACGGGCTGCGCCTCGGTCACTGGGGCCGCGTCCTTGCTCGATCTCACCGCCGGCCCAGTCGCGATCAGCGCGCGTGGGGGCGCCGGAAGCCTGAGCGTCGCCAATGGCGGGACAGTGCTGGCGGGCACGCAAAACGCCGCCTCGATGCCGGCGGTCGCGGTCGGCGTCCTCGGGCCGGGCACGCTCGCCGTGAGCGGCGCAGGCTCGTGCCTGACAGCGCGTGGTGGGATGAGCGTAGGGCTCGGAGGGCCGGGCACGCTGAGCGTCAGCGCCGGCGCGGTCGCGAGCGTCGCCGCCGACGGGTTCGGGCAGGGCGGATTGTCGATCGGCGCCACCGCGTCCGGACAGGGGAGCGGCGCCGCCAGCGTCGCCACGGGCGGGGTGCTGCGCAGCGCGACCTGGATCGCCGTAGGCGGCGGCGGTGAGACGGGCACGCTCAGCGTGAACGGCGGCAGCATCGAGGCGGGCGTGTCCCTCGTCGTTGGAACCGGCGGGGGCGGAGGCGGGAACGTCACGATCGGCGCCGGCGGCGTGCTCACGTTGGGCACCCAACCCGGCAACGCGGCGCTGCTGCTGGGACTGCCGGGATCGTCTGGGAGCCTCGCCATCGGCGCCAGCGGGTCGCTGAACGCGGGTCAGGCCGCGCTCACGGTCGGGGCAGGGGGGCGGGGCGCGCTCACGCTCAACGGCGGGATCGCGAGCGCCGGTACGGTGACGGTCGGAGACGGCGGCAGCATCGCGGTCTCGGGCGGGGCAAGCTTGGCGGTCGCGCAAGCCATCAGCATCGCGCCGACAGGGACGCTCGCCCTGCAATCAGGCCGCGTCGCGGCCACACAGCTCGCCAATGCGGGCCGAATCACCGGGGCGGGAACGATCGCGCAGGCGACGATCGTGAACACCGGGACGGTGGCCGCCGCCACGGGCACGCTCGTCCTTGAAGGCACCATCGCGAGCACCGGCACGCTGGCGATCGGGCCGCAGGCAAACCTCCAGCTCAATGCCGGGGTCGCCGCTGGACAGACAATCGCCTTCCAATCCAGCACGGGGACGCTCACGATCGAGACGCCACTCAACTTCGCTGGCACCATTGTCGGGTTCGGCGCGGGCGATCGAATCGCTGTTGCGGCCGCCGGGCCGCTGAGCCAGGCCTGGGACGCCGCCTCCGGCACGCTGCGCCTGACCGGCGGTGGACAGTCGATCGGCCTGCATATCGCGGGCACGCACACCGCCGCTGATTTCGCCTCGGCGGTCACGCCGCTCGGCGTGCCATCCGGTGGCGCGTCCGTGCCAGCGGGGAGCGCCATGTCGGTCACGGCCAGCAACGCAGTGGTCCAGCCGGGGACCGGAACCCACACGGTGTACCTAAGTGGCACGGGCGACACCATCGTGGTGCCGCCGGCCGGAAAAGGCTTCCTCGATATCTTCGGCCCCGCGCTCGCGAACGGGAACCGGCTCGACTTCCGCCAGGCGCTGAGCGCCGCTGGCTGGTCCGGCAGCCTGGCGACGCTCAGCCAGTTTATGCAGGTCGGCACCGCGCAGGGCGCCTCCGTGGTCTCGATCACCCCGAAGGGCGCTTCGGCTCCGGGGGCGGTGGTGCGCCTGGAAGGGCAGGGCGGACTGACGCTCTCAGGCCTGGTCGCGCACGCCCTGCTTTGAGGCCTCTATTGCTGCTGGCCGGCGTTGCGCTGCGCCTTCTTCTTTTCGTGATGGCCGATGGCCGCGCCGGTGGCGGCCCCGGCGGCGGCGTGCCCGCTGCCCATCTCGTGCCCGACAACCGCGCCCACAGCGGCACCCTTGGCGGTGTCGTGCTTGCCGGGTTCGTTGTCGGCGGCGAAAGCCGGCGCGGTGCCGAGGGCGATAGCGGCGATGCCGCCCGCGAACAGAATCTGTTTCAGGCTCATCAGGCTCTCCTATGATTGTCGCTGCGTTTCACTGGACCGAGGATGTCGTCGAAGTCAACATTCGCTCGGAGAGCGCGGACCCCGCCGACGCTCGCCGTCCGGGGGCCATGAGACCGGGTGGACCTTGCGCAAATAGGCCCCGAGCGCCGCTGGCACGCCCTCGGCATAGCGCGGCAACGGCCGCAGCCTGTCCCAGAGGACTGCCAAGGGCGCCTGCAAAGGCTCACCCCGGTACGCCAGGCGAGCGATCCGCAGTCCCGTGCCGGCGATGCGCATCGTGTCTGGGATGACGGCCGCTCCCAATCCCGCCCTGGCGAGAGCGAGCAACGCATGGGGCGCGGCACTCTCGAAGAAGATGCGCGGGTTGATGCGAGCCAGGCGGCACGCCGCATCAAACAGCGTCCGGCTGCCGAAGCTCCGGTCCAGCAGGAGCAACGGCACGTCCGCCAGTGAATCGACGTCAAGGCTACCCCGCTCACTATTGCTGCGGGTCAGCAGGGGAGGAGCATAGGCAGCGAGCACGTGGAACGGCGGCAGCGCATAGGTTGCAAACCGGCGCTCATCGCCTGGGTGCAAGCCGACCGCCAAGTGGAGTTCGCCGCGCTCCAGCAATCTCCTCTGTTCCATGGCGCCGGCCTCGATCGGCCGGATATGCACGTCCGGGCATTGCTTGGCGTAATGCCTGAGGAAGCCCGCGAAGATGCTCTCGATCATCTGCGGCGCCGCGCCTACCCGCAGCACACCGGCATGGCCTCACGTCAGCGAGCGCGCCCGCTCCGCCACTGCTTCGGAATGGCCGAGTAGCTGGCGGCAGTGCGGCAGCAGCTCTTCTCCCGCGCCGCTCAGCCGCAGGCAACGGCCGGAATGCTCGAACAGCACGACACCGAACTCCCGCTGCAAGTCCCGGAGCTGGCGGGACAGCGCGGGCTGGGTGATGCGCAGGTGTTCGGCGGCCTTCGAGACGCTGCCGTGCTCGGCGACTGCAACGAAGGTGCGCAGGCGCTTGAGATCCATAGGGGAACCTATGCCGCTTTGGCATGGATTTATGGAGATTTTATGCCTTGGACTTCAATCACAAGACCGTCATACTTGGTCCCGGAGCGCAAAGGGGACAGATCCATGTTCGACCTGGACCAGTTCGTCGCCGATTGCCGCACCGCGCTGGCGCAGGAGCCGAGCCAAAAGAGTGTCCGTGAGGTCGTGGCCCGCGCCGTCTCGGAGCCCGGCGCCATCCTCAACACGCTCGGTGAGCCCCGACGCGCCAGCGTGAACAAGCTCTACCATGCCCCGGACCTGACGATCCTGAACGTGATCTGGGGTCCGATGATGACACTCATGCCTCACAACCATCGCATGTGGGCGGTGATCGGCATCTACACCGGACGTGAGGACAACATCTTCTGGCGCCGGGTCGGCGCCGAGCCGGGCCGCATGGGCCGGATCGAGGCCGCCGGAGCGCGTGCCCTGTCCGAGCGGGAGTGCATCGTGCTGGGCGAGGACATCATCCACTCGGTAACCAACCCGATCCCGCGCCTCACGGGGGCGATCCACGTCTATGGCGGCGATTTCTTCGGGATCGACAAGAGCGAGTGGGATCCCGAGACGCTGCGCGAGCAGCCCTATGATGTGGCGAAGGTGCTGCGAATGTTCGAGTGGGCCAACGCTACTCGCGCGGAGGGGCGTTGAAGCGGAGAGCCGAGGGAAGACATAGGGAGGAAATAAAATGATCACAAGACGCACCATGCTCGCCGGAGCCGCCGCTTTCCCGGTGGCGGCCGGTTTCGGGGCACGCGCCGCCGACACGCCGGGCGTGACCGCGACCGAGATCAAGGTTGGCAACACCATGCCCTATAGCGGGCCAACGTCCGCCTACAGTTCGATCGGCAAGGCCGACGCGGCGTTCTTCCAATGGCTGAACGAGCAGGGCGGCGTTGCCGGACGGAGGATCAATTTCATCTCGCTCGACGATGGCTACAGCCCGCCCCGGACTGTCGAGCAGACCCGCCGCCTTGTCGAGCAGGACCAGGTCGCGTTCATGTTCGACGCGCTCGGCACGCCGACGAACTCGGCGGTCCAGCGCTACCTGAACCAGAAGAAGGTGCCGCAGCTCTTTGTCAACTCGGGCGCCGACAAATTCGCCGACCCCAAGCACTTCCCCTGGACGATCGGCTTCCTGCCAAGCTACCGCACGGAAGCGCAAATCTACACGAAGCACATGCTTAGGGAGAACCCGAACGCGAGGCTCGCGATCCTTTACCAAAATGACGATTTCGGAAAGGACTACGCGGTGGGCGTGCGCGACACACTGGGCAAGGACTGGGACAAGCACGTTGTCAAGGCGCTCACCTACGAAGTGACCGACGCCACGATCGACTCGCAGATCGCCGATCTGCAAGCGTCGGGTGCCGACGCCCTGGTGGCCGCCACGTCGCCGAAATTCGCCGCCCAGGCGATTCGCAGGGTGCATGACATCGGCTGGAGGCCGATGTTCTTCATGACGAACGTGTCCATCTCAGTGGGCTCCGTGCTGGGCCTGCCGGGCCGGAGAAGGCGATTGGCATGATAACGGGCCAGTTCTGCAAGGACGCGGCCGACCCCGCTTGGGACAAGGACGCGGGCATGGGCCAGTTCAAGGCGTTCATGGCCAAGTACCTGCCCACGGCGGACGTCAGCGACGGGTACTATGTCTGGGGCTATGGCGTCAGCTACCTGCTGTGGAAGGTGCTGGAGCAGTGCAACGGCGACTTCTCGCGCGAGAACGTCATGCGCCAGGCGACCAACCTCAAGGGGCTTGAAGTCCCGGTGCTGCTTCCCGGCATCACGGTGAACACGAGCCCAGCCAACTACCACACGATCGGGGCGATGCAACTCTCCCGTTGGGACGGCAAGAGCTGGGTGCGCTTCGGCGAGGTCATCGAGGGCGTCGCCACGTAAGCCGGCAGGATCAGGCCGGCAAGGTCGCGGTGGCGCGCAGCCCGCCATTGGGGCGGTTGGCGAGGATGATGTCCCCGCCATGCGCGCGCAGGATGTTGCGAGCGATCGGCAGGCCGAGGCCGACCCCGCCGGTCTCTCGGTTGCGGCTCGGCTCCCCGCGGTGGAACGGCTCGAACACCCGGTCCAGCTCCTCGGGCGGAATCCCCGGCCCGTCGTCCTCGACCTCGACCGCCACCACCCCGTCCCGTGGCGGATAGAGCCGCACCCGCGCGCCCCCGCCATAGGCCACCGCGTTGGAGACCAGGTTGGCGAAGGCGCGCTTGAGGCTCAGCGTGCGGGCGCGGATGACGAGGTGCGCCGGCCCGTCGTAGCCCAAGTGGTCGGCGACCTCTGGGCGCGCGTCGGCCGCCTCGTCCAGCACGGTGCGCAGCAGCTCCGGCAGATCGAGGGCGGAGACCGGCTCGCTCGCCTTGGCGTCGCGGCCGAAGGCGAGGGTGGCCGAGACCATCGCCTCCAGCTCCTCCAGGTCGGCGAGCATCTTCCGCCGCTGCTCGTCGTCCTCCATGAACTCGGCCCGCAGCTTCAGCCGGGTGATCGGGGTGCGCAGGTCGTGGCCGATGCTGGTCAGCATCTCGGTGCGGTCCTGCACGAAGCGGCGGATGCGCGCGGCCATGGTGTTGAAGGCCGCCGCCGCGGTCGCGACCTCCAGCGGGCCATCCGCGGGCAGCGGCGGCGCGTTCACGTCGCGCCCCAGCGCCTCAGCCGCCGCGGCCAGGGTGCGCACCGGCGCGGTCAACCGGCGCACCGCCCAAAGCGTGAGCGCGGCGGCGACCGCGGTCATCAGGGCGAAGGCGATCAGGAAGGTCGGCGAGTGCCAGGGCCGCATCGGCGGCACGGGGGCGGCCACATTCAGCCAGTTGCCCTCCGGCAGCCGCAGCCCGATCGCGACGCGGGCCTCGGGCGGGCCGCCCTGAATCTGGATCTGTTTCGGCCGCAGCGGCGGGGGCAACGGCACCAGGCTCATGCTGACGCGCAGCAACCGCTGCTCGGC
>DATFDN010000343.1:0-6086 GCA_035252035.1 Acetobacteraceae bacterium
GCCCTGTGGCCGCTGCTGCCGCAAGTGGTCGCGCTGCCCTCGCCAAGCGCTCTGCGCGAGGCGAACGCCCGGCTGGCCGAGCAGATGGACCAACGCGAGGCCGCCATGCTCGCCCTGCGGCGAGAGACTCAGGATCGCCTCCACGCCGAGGCGATGCTGCGCCAGTCCCAGAAGATGGAGGCGCTCGGCCAGTTGACCGGCGGCGTCGCGCACGACTTCAACAACCTGCTGATGGTGGTGCAGGGCAACCTCGAAACGTTGGGCAAGCACCTGCCCGATGGCGACCCGCGCCGCCGCTATGTCGAGCGCGCGGCTCAGGGGGCCGCGCGCGGCGCCACGCTCATCCAGCAATTGCTGGCTTTTGCGCGCCGGCAGAACCTGTTCCCATCGCGGTTCGACGTGAACGAGCGGATGGGTGAGGTGATGGAGCTGCTGCGCGGAGTCCTCGACCGCGCGATCATCCTCGATTGGCACTCCGAGCCAGGCCTTTGGCCCGTGGAGGCCGACGCGGCCCAGCTTGAGACGGCGCTGTTGAATCTTGCCGTGAACGCCCGCGATGCGATGCCCTTGGGGGGGCAGTTGACCATCGGGACCGAGAACATCCGGGTCAGCACGCCGATCGCGGCCAGCGACGGCCATGTGGACCCAGGCGAGTACGTCCGTATCCGCATCAGCGACACCGGATGCGGCATGACCCCGGAAGTGCGCGATTCCGCGTTCGAGCCCTTCTTCACCACCAAGCCAATCGGCAAGGGCACCGGCCTCGGGCTGAGTCAGGTGTACGGGTTCGTCAAGCAATCGCGCGGGCATATCGGGATCGAAAGTGAGCCGGGGCGGGGCACCACCCTCACGATCTGGCTGCCGCGCGCCGTGCAGGCCGCATTGGGGGCGGTGTCATGACGGTCCGCGAGGGCGGTCGCGGTCTCGATGGCGCGACCGTCCGTAGCGCGACTGGAGCGAGGCTGAGTCTGGTTGCGCGTTGACCCCTCCCCCACTCCTCCCGCGAGAGGAGGGGCTTGTTCTAGGCCCCCCTTCCCTTGCGGGAGGGGACAAATGACGCGGCAAGCAGGCTTGCCCTGGACCGCGCGTGCGACCACAACAGACAGACTTAGCTTGGAACCTGCCCATGCGTCCTCGTCCGATGCGCGCCGTCCTGGTGGCCACCGCCGCGCTGCTCACCCTGGCCTCACCCCTGCCCGGCAGCCTCGGGGCACGCCCCGCCTTGGCGCGCGCGGCACCCGACAGCTTCGCCGATCTCGCCGCGCGGCTGCTGCCGGCCGTGGTGAACATCTCGTCCTCGGCGGGCGTGCAGATGAGCGACAACGAGCGGCCGGGAATCCCGCCGGTCTTCCCGCCAGGCTCGCCCTTCGAGCAGTTCTTCAAGGATTTCATGGAGCGCCACCGCCCTGACGCTCCGTCCAAGCCGGAGACCGACCGGCGGATGCAAAGCCTCGGGTCCGGCTTCATCATCGACCCCTCGGGCCTGGTGGTGACGAACAACCACGTCACCGATGGCGCAGACGAGATCACCGTGACCTTGCAGGACAACACCTCGCTCAAGGCCAAGGTGATCGGGCGCGACCAGACCGGGGACATCACCTTGCTGAAGGTCGATGCGGGCCGGCCGCTGCCGGCGCTGGAGTTCGGCGATTCCTCGGCGTTGCGCGTGGGCGACTGGGTGCTCGCGATCGGCAACCCCTTCGGCCTCGGCGGCACGGTCACGGCGGGCATCGTCTCGGCGCGCGGGCGCGATATCCACGAGGGACCGTACGACGACTTCATCCAGACCGACGCGCCGATCAACCGCGGCAACTCGGGCGGGCCGCTGTTCGACATGGATGGAAAGGTCATCGGCATCAACACGGCGATTTACTCGCCGTCAGGCGGCTCGATCGGGATCGGCTTCGCCATTCCCTCCAACATGGCCAAGCTGGTGGTGGCGCAGTTGCGCGAGTACGGGCACCCGCGCCGCGGCTGGCTCGGCGTGCGCATCCAGGAGGTGACGCCGGACATCGCCGACAGCCTGGGCCTGAAGAGCGGGGCGCATGGCGCGCTGGTGGCCGGCGTCAATTCGGCCGGTCCGGCCGATCAGGCGCATTTGCGCAGCGGCGACGTGATCCTGTCCTTCAACGGCGCCCCGGTGAAGGACATGCGCGCGCTGCCGCGCATCGTCGCGGACACCGAGGTTGGCAAGCAGGTGCCGCTGACCGTGTGGCGGGACGGCAAGGAGGTCACGCTCCAGGCGTTGCTGGCCGAAAAGCCCGACGACGTGGTGAAGACCGTCGTCACCCAGACCGCTCCGCCAGCTCCGAAACCGGCGGAGATCGCCGGGCTCGGCATGACCCTCGCCCCCATCGATCAGGCGACGCGGGACCGGTTCCATCTCAGTCCGGACCAGAAGGGCGTCGTCATCACCGATGTCGCCCAAGGCGGCGCCGCGGCGCAGCGCGGGGTGAAGCCGGGCGACGTGATCCTGGAGATGCAGCAGGGCGGCGAGGTGAGCAGCCCGGAGGATGTGCGTCGCCGGGTGGAGACGGTGCGCCGCGAGGACCGGAAATCGGTGCTCATGCTGATCCAGCGCGCCGACGGCATGAACTGGGTGCCGCTGCCGCTGGATAATGGGAAGGCGCCGGGGTAGGCGAGCCTTACGGGCGCTAGGTCGGGAGCACCCCTCCCCCAACCCCCTCCCGCAACGGGAGGGGGCGGTTCTTCTCCTCCTCCCCTTGCGGGAGGGAGCCGGGGGGAGGGGGCAGCGGCTCCTCCTCGGCCAGAACCCGCTCGGGCGCGGGCGCCTCCAACTGCCACGGCACGCCGATCACCATGATGTCCGGTCCGCCGTTGCGCAGCAGCGCGGTGCGCAGCCGGCGCTCCCGGTGGGTGTGCAGCAGCGCCTCCCACCAGCGCGCCTCGACCAGCTTCGGCAGCACGACGGCGATGGGACGGCCGGGCTGCGCGCGCCGCAACTCCGCGATCAGCCGTAGCAAGGGGCCAAGCACGCTGCGGTACGGGGAGGGCACGACCAGCAACTTCGGCGCGGCCAGACCCGCCTCCCGCGCGGGCTGCTCCACGAAGCGGCGCCATTCGCCCCTGATCCGGGTCTCGTGCTCCTCCGCGTCCGGCCCCTCAAGGTCTGTGCAATGCAGCGCGGTGATGTCCGGGGACAGCCGGAGCGCGTAGGCGACCGCCTTCCGGCTCACCCGGTCCCAGCGCCCGACCGGGATGACGACCAGGGGAGGGGTGTGCTCGCGTAGATCGAGCCGCCCCTGGCTGCCGCGCAGGAGCAGGCGATCGAGGCCGGCATAGTAGCCATGCACCACTCTGAGCACCGCCAGGGTCGCCGGGATCACGACGATGGTCAGCCACGCGCCCTCGGTGAACTTGGCAAGCAGGATGATCGCGAGCGCCGCGCCGGTCGCGACCGCGCCGAACCCGTTGATGCCGAGCCGCAGCCGGTCGGCGCTTCCCGTGCCGAGCCGCCGCCAGTGCATCGCCATGCCGGTCTGGCTCAGCGTGAAGGAGAGGAAGGCGCCCACCGCGAAGAGGGGAATCAGCCGGTCGGTGATGCCGCCGAAGGCCGCCAGCAGCAGTCCGGCGCCAGCGGCGAGGAACAGGACGCCCGCCGTGTAGACCAGCCGCCGTCCGGGCACGGCGAACGCCTTGGGCAGGAACCCGTCATGCGCCACCTGCCGGCACAGCCGAGGGAAACCCACGAAGCTGGTATTGGCCGAGAGGCACAGGACGGCCAGCACGCTGCCGATCGTCACATAATAGAGCCAGCCCCGCCCCTCGACGGCGGCGGTGAGCTGCGACAGCACGCTCTGGTAGCCTGGCTTGGTCTGGTCCATCGCCATCACCCCATAGACGCGGGCGAGATGCGCGATGCCGAGCAGCAGCAGCCCGAGGGCGACGACGATCGCCGTCAGGGTGCGGTGCGCGTGGCGGGTGCGGGGTTCGCGGAACGCGCTGACGCCGTTGCTGACCGCCTCCACGCCGGTCATCGCGGTGCAGCCGGCCGCGAAGGCGCGCAGCAGAAGCCAGGCCGACACCGCCTCGGTGCCAGCCGGGACCGCGGGCGGTGGCAGGACCGGCGCGGGTTGGCCGCCGCCGCTCCAGGCGGCCCAGGTGCCCGCGATCAAGGCGCAGCCGAGGCTCGCGACGAAGACGTAGGTAGGTCCGGCGAAGGCGAGGCCGCTTTCCCGCGTGCCGCGCAAATTCACCAGGGTAATGAGCGCGAGAATGCCGAGGCAGAGCGCCAGCGTGTAGGCGTGCAGCGGCGGGACCGCCGAGGTGAGCGCGCCGACGCCGGCGGCGATGCCGACGGCGACGTTGAGCATGTAGTCCACCATCAGCGCCGCGGCCGCGAGCAGGCCGGCATTGGTGCCTAGGTTCTCCTTGGCGACGGTGTAGGAGCCGCCATTGCTGGGATAGGCGGTGATGGTCTGCCAGTAGGAGAGGAACAGGATCGCCAGCAGCACCAGGATCACCCAGGTGATCGGGCCGATAGCCGCCAGGCCAGCGGCGCCGACCGGGAGGAGGACGGTGAGCGCGGCTTCCGGGCCGTACGCGGCCGAGCCGAGCCCGTCGAGCCCCATCGCGGGCAACCCCTCGAGCACGCCGATCTTGCGGCCTTCGGCCTCGCGGTTCGCGAGGGCACGGCCGAGCAGGAGCTTGGTCAGGAACATCGAGGCCCGTTCAGTGCGGAGCGAAGCAAGGATTTAACGACCGGAATGCCGCCTTGACCGCACCATCCCGTAAAATCTAGGACATCTGCACGAGCGGCCCGAAGTCTTGACTGGTCCAAACCCCCGCCCTCCTCCCGCGAGGGCTAGGCGGTTACACATGTGCGGAACGATTTGCCGGACCAGGGAGTGAAGTGATGTAGGGCGAACCGAAGCTCCACCTCTCCCGCTTGCGGGAGAGGTGTACGGGAGACAGGCATACGCTCGTTCCGGAGCTTACGGCCGTTCGTATCACCCCCGCGCGTAGCGCCGCAGCTTGCCCTCGTCCAACACCACGCCAATTCCCGGTCCGGCCGGCAGGTGGACGTGGAAATCCTCGAAGCGCAGCGGCTCCGTGACGAGATCGCCGGTCAGGATCTGCGGGCCGAAATGCTCGCAGCCCCATGCCAGCTCGCGGAAGGTCGCGAACACCTGGAGATGCGCCGCCGCGCCGACCGAGCTTTCCAGCAGGCAACCGCCATAGAGGCCGATCCCCGCCGCCTCCGCCACCGCCGCGACGCGCTTCACCCCGAGCAGCCCGGCGTGCTTGACGAGCTTGAGCGAGACCGCGTCGGCCGCCGCCGCTTGCGCCACCGCCAGCATGTCGTGGGCGTCGAACACGCATTCATCGGCCAGCAGCGGCGGCGTGCCCGGCCGGGCGCGCAGCCGCGCCATCGCGTCCAGGTTCCAGGCCGTCACGGGCTGCTCCACCAGGCACACGCCCATCTCGGCGAGCTGGGGCAGGCAGCGCGCGGCCACGGTCTCGTCCCAGGCCTGGTTGGCATCGACGATCAGCTCGGCCCGACCCTCCAGCGCGCGGGCGAGCTGGCGCATCCGGGCCATGTCCGCCTCCGGCGCCTGCGCCCCGATCTTCACCTTGAAGGTGCGGTGCAGGCGGGCGGCGAGCTTGCGCTCGGCTTCCTCTATCTCCTGCCCCACGTCCCCGGAGGCGAGTGTCCAGAGCACGGGAAAGCGGTCCCGCACCGCGCCGCCGAGCAGGGCGGCGGCGGGCAGGCCGAAGCTCTTGCCGATGGCGTCGAACAGCGCCGTCTCGATCGCGGCCTTGGCGGCGTTGTTGCGCTTGGCCGCCTGGTCCATGCGGAACCCCGCCGCCTCGAACCGGTCGGCGCGCAGGCCAATCAGCGCGGGGGCGAGATAGGTGTCGATATTGGCCTTGATGGCCTCGACGCTCTCCTCGCTCCAGCGGGGTCCGCCGAGCGTCGCCGCCTCGCCGATCCCCTCGGCGCCGTTCGCGAGGCGGAGCCGCACGATGACGTAGCTCTGCGCCGTGACCGAGGTCTGCGACAGCTTGTGCCGGCGCACCGTCGGCACATCGACGATGGTGCTGCGGATGGAGGCGATGGCGAG
>DATFDN010000344.1:0-13439 GCA_035252035.1 Acetobacteraceae bacterium
GTTGGCTCCGTCGCGCGCGGCGCGGAGGGCGATGGCCTTGCCGATGCCACGGCTGGCGCCGGTCACGATGACCACCTGACCGGTCAGGTTCTGCATAGCGCGGTCCTTCTCCCCTTTATCCTCCTACCATGCATGTCCCGATCGTGTGCGCCAGCCCCTCGGCCAATCCCGTCGTGGCGGCAAATCCGAGCGCGGCACGCGCCGCCGCGGGATCGCCCAACGAGGCACGGATGTCGCCCGATCGCTCCGACCCGAAGCGTATGTCCGGCGTCATGTCGAGCGTCCGGGCGATCGCGCGGGCCAGCTCGCCCACACTGGTCGCGCGGCCGGTGCAGACGTTGAACACGCGCGCCGCGACCGAAGCATCCCGCAAGCTTGCAACCAGCGCGCGCACCACATCACCGACATAGACGAAATCACGGGTCTGTTCGCCGTCGCCGAAGACCGTCACGCCCTGCCCCGCCCGCAGCCGGTCGCAGAAAATGGAAATCACCCCGGAATAGGGGGAGGTCGGATCTTGGCGCGGTCCATAGACGTTGAAGAAGCGCAGGCCGGTGCTGGGCACGCCGTGGACCAGTCCGGCGACCCGCGCGTGCAGCTCGCAGCCCAGTTTGTCCGCGCCATAGGCCGAGAGCGGCCGGGGCGGAGCGGCCTCGCTCAGCGGCAGGGCTGGGTTGTCGCCGTACACGGCCGCCGAGGAGGCGTAGACGACAGGCACGCATCCGGCCCACCGCGCCGCCTCGAACACGTTGATCGTGCCGGTCAGATTAACCCGATGTGTGCCCAGCCAGTCCTGATTGCCGCGCTCCACCGAAGCGATCGCCGCCAAGTGGAAGCACCCGGCGGTCCCCTGCATCGCTTTCTTTACGCAATGCGCGTCGGCCACATCGCCCAGGATCAATTCGGCAGCCTCCGGCTTGTTCACGAGTTTGCCGGTTGAGAGATCGTCCAGGATGCGCACGGCATGTCCCTGCTCCAGCAGGGCATCGGCGAGATGGGAGCCGATGAAGCCACAGCCTCCGGTCACAAG
Source organism: Acetobacteraceae bacterium (assembly GCA_035252035.1). Taxonomy (GTDB): domain Bacteria; phylum Pseudomonadota; class Alphaproteobacteria; order Acetobacterales; family Acetobacteraceae; genus DATFDN01. The sequence goes on from DATFDN010000344.1 coordinate 1,031, forward strand.
ATAGGTGCGCATCCAGATCCAACCGATTTGGAAACGAAAGGCTCTATACCGCCGGCTGGGGCCTGAAAGCTAGAAATCTTTCGCGAATACACACGCACCGCTCGAATCGGTGGATCTGACCCTTCCCAATCGGTAGAGAAACCTTAACGAAATCCGATCTGAGGGATCTTCTGTGGTTGCACTCACCTGGCTTCCCCAGGATGCCGACCTCCGGTCCCGGCTGCACGCGTTGCGGTCCAACCCTGCGCCCCGTTGGGAACAGGCGATGGAGCTGGCCGGAAGCCGCCTCGATTTCGTGCTTACCAACGCGCTCGATGAGGCGGTGCGGCGTGCCTTCCCCCGCCCACCGCCGGATATCTGGGGCAAGCCGGTCCGTCTCGCCCTGCTCGGCTCGGCGACGACGGCCCACCTGCATCCGGCCATCCGGGTCGCGGGCCTGCGCTGGGGATTGTGGATCGAGACCTACGAGAACGCCTACGGCCAGTACCGGCAGGAGCTATCCGACCCGGAGTCCGGGCTGCACGGCTTCGAGCCGACCGCCGTTCTGATCGCCTTGGATGCGCGGCACCTGGCCGCCGGAGTCACCGCCGGCATGGATCAGGCGGCGGCGGACGCGGCATTGGACCAGGTCATGGCCGAGTTGCGCGAAACCTGGGCACGCGCGCGTCAGGTCTTCCGCTGCCCGGTGATCCAGCAGACCGCGCTTCCCGTGCATCTGCCCCTCCTGGGCGGGAACGAGCATCGCCTCCCCGGATCGCGCGCCCATTTCATCACCCGCCTGAACGCGGCCTTGCGCGACGCGGCGGAGCAGGAGGGCGTCGATCTCCTGGCCCTCGATGACCGCGCCGCCCGCGATGGTCTCGCTTCCTGGCACGACCCAACGCTTTGGCTCCGCTCGAAGCAGGAGGTCACGCCGGTTGCCGCGCCGATGTATGGCGAGCTCGTCGCCCGGCTGCTCGCCGCCAAGCAGGGGCGGTCGGCCAAGTGTCTGGTGCTCGACCTCGATAACACGGTCTGGGGCGGCGTGGTCGGCGATGATGGGCTGGAGGGCATCGTCATCGGCCAGGGCTCGGCCCTTGGCGAAGCCTATGCCGGGTTCCAGGACTACTGCCGGGAGCTGGTGCGCCGCGGGGTGATCCTGGCCGTCTGCTCGAAGAACGACGAGGCGAACGCGCTGGAGCCGTTCGACCGCCATCCCGACATGGTCCTGAAGCGCGCCGACATCGCCTGCTTCGTCGCGAACTGGTCGGACAAGGCCGCCAATATCCGCCAGATCGCGCACGAACTGAACATCGGCCTCGATTCACTGGTCTTTGTGGACGACAACCCGTTCGAGCGGAACTTGGTGCGTCAGGAATTGCCGATGGTGGCCGTGCCGGAAGTCGGCGACGACCCGACCAGCTACGCGCAGGCGATCGCCGACGCCGGCTATTTCGAGGGGCTGTCCGTAACCGAGGAGGACCGCGAGCGCACCGTGCAATATCACGGCAACCGCGCCCGCGAGACCCTGAAGGGCACGGCCACTGACCTCGACTCCTATCTAAGGGGGCTGGAGATGCAGCTCCACTGGCGGCGCTTCGACCGGGTCGGGCTGCAACGAATCGTGCAGCTCATCAACAAATCGAACCAATTCAACCTGACGACGCGGCGCTACACCGAGGCGGATGTGCTGGCGGTGATGGACGATCCCCGCGCCTTCGGACTTCAGCTTCGCCTGATCGACCGCTTTGGCGACAACGGTGTCATCGCAATCGTCATCGGACGGCGGCACGGGGATGATGTCAGGATCGACACCTGGCTGATGAGCTGCCGCGTGCTCGGCCGCCAAGTAGAGGCGGCGACGCTGAACCTGATCGCCGCCGAGGCGCGGCGTCTCGGCGCCTGCCGGCTGATCGGCGAGTACATCCCGACCCCGAAGAACGCGATGGTGCGGGACCACTACGAGAAGCTGGGCTTCAGCGTCGTCGCGACCGATGCCCAGGGCGGCAGCCAGGCCATCCTCGACCTCGCCGGGTTCAGCCCGGCCCCAACCTTCATCCATGTCACGGAGGCTTGAAACGTGTCGAACGATCCCGCGGTCGATGCCGCGTTGACCGAGATCTTCCGCGATGTGTTCCGGCGCGATGACATGACGCTGCGGCCCGATTTGTCCGCCAAGGATGTGGAGGGCTGGGATTCGTTCAAGCAAATCGAGATCATCCTGGCGGCCGAGGCCCGGTTCGGCATCAAGATGACCACGCGCGAGCTGGACAGCCTGCGCAACGTTGGCGATCTGGCGCGGGTGATCGCCGCGAAGAAGGCCGCCTGACGCGCCCTCACCCCGACCCTCCCTCTCCCACTGGGAGAGGGTCGGGGTGAGGGTCTTCAGTGCGCCTCCACCGCTTGGCTGGCCGGCTTGGCCAGCAGCAGCGTGAACGGTAACGCGGCGAAGAACGCGCCAGCCATCAGCATAAGCACGTCGTTGTAGGTCATCGTCAGCGCCTGCATCTGCACCATGCGGGCCAGCTCTCTCAGCGCCGCGAGGGACGCAGCACTGCCCTTGACGGCGGCGAGGGCCTGCTCGAGTCCGCTTGTCGCGGCCTGCGCGGCGGAGCGCGACCACGTCACCTGCTCGGAGAGGCGCACCGTGTGCAGCGCCATGCGATCGGTGGCGATCGTGTTGATCAGCGCCAGCCCGACCGCGCCGCCCAGGTTGCGCATCAGATTGTAAAGTCCCGAGGCGTTCTTCACTGAGGACGGCGGCAACCGCCCAAGCGCGATCTGGTTCACGGGCAGCATGATCAGCATCATCGAGGCGCCGCGCAGCGCTTGGGGGCCGAATAGCTCCCAGAACGCCGACTCCGTGGTCAGGGCGGCCATCCACCACAGCCCCGCGCCGAACATCGCCAGGCCGATCGCCAGCATCACACGGAGGTCCAGCACGCGCGCGAGCCTGCCCGCGAGCGGCGCCGAGGCGAACATGAACGCCCCGGTGACAAACATCGTCTGCCCGATTTGCAGGCTGTTGTAGCCGCGCACCCGGCCCAGGAACAGCGGCAGCAGATAGACCGAGCCGTAAAGCCCGATGCCGAGCACGAAACTGAACAGCGAGCCGAAGGCGAAATTGGCGTTGCGGAAGGCGCGCAGATCGACCAGTGGCGCCGCCGAAGCCAGCATCCGCCAGAAGAACAAGACGCCCGCGATCGCGCAGACCACGCCGGCCCGGAAGATCGTGGGATCGGAGAACCAGTCCCAGCGATTGCCCTCCTCCAGCACGTATTCGAGCGGGCCGAGGAATGCGGCCATCAACAACAGGCCCGGCAAATCGAAGCTGTGCCGCAGCTTCCAATCCGGCCGGTCAATGTTCATCCACGCCCAGACGGACGCGGCGACGGCCAAGCCGACGGGAACGTTGATGAGGAACAGATAGTGCCAAGAGAAACGCTCGGTCAGCCACCCACCCAAGGTCGGGCCGATGGTCGGGGCCAGCGTTGCCGTCAACCCGATCACCACCGACATCTGTGTTCGCTTCTCCGGGGGGAACAGCAGGAAGGTGGTGGCGAACACGGTGGGGATCATCGCGCCGCCGATGAAGCCCTGCGCCGCGCGGTAGACGACCATGGCGCCCAGGCTGTCGGCGCCGGCGCATAGCAGCGAGAACCCGGTGAAGCCAAGGGCGGAGATGACGAACAGGACGCGGGTGGAGAGCAGCCGCGACAGCCAGCCCGACAGCGGGATCATCACCAGCTCGGCGATCAAATAGCTGGTCTGCACCCAGGCGGCCTCATCGGGGCTCGCTGCCAGGCCCGCCTGGATGTCGCTGATCGAGGCGCTGACGATCTGGATGTCCAGGATGGCCATGAACATCCCGACGACCATGGCCATGAACCCGGCCCATTCGCGCCAGGTCAGCGCGCGCGGCGGGGCGGCACTCATGGCAGCGCGCGCCCGAGCGTATTGGCCGCCGCGCCCAGCACCCCGCGCCGCTGCGCCGCCGGGCCGCGTGTGTCCACAGACGCGGTGACGGACAGACCCGCCCGCAGCCAGCCAGCACGCGCCGCCTGGTCCGGGTCGAGCGCGATCCGGACGGGCACGCGCTGCACCACGCGGGTGAAGTTGCCGGTCGCGTTCTCCGGCGGCAGCAGGCTGAACAACGCGCCCGTGGCCGGCGCCAGGCTTTCCACCCTCCCTTGCACCGGCGCATCAGCGGCGATGTCGGCGACCACGCGCGCCGGTTGCCCCGGACTCATGCCGCGCAGCTCGGTTTCCTTGAAGTTCGCGGTGACGTACAGCTTGTCGGCCGCCGGCGTCACCGCGACGAGTTGCGCGCCGCGCTCGACATGCTGACCGAGCTGCGCCGCACGGTTGCCGGCAATGCCGTCGAACGGGGCGCGAATCACGGTGTTGTCCAGGTCGTTCTGCGCCAGCCGTACGGCGGCCTCCGCGTTCTGCTTGGCGGCCTGGGCCGACTGCGCCTGGGCGGCAAGGATGCTCAACTGGTCGCGCGCCGAGGCAAGCTGCGCCTGCGCCGAGGTCATCGCGGCGTCGGCCTTGCGCCGGTCGGCGTCGGCGTGTTCGTTGGCTTGATGGGAGGCGAAGCCCGATCCGACGAGTGAGCTTGCCCGCGCGGCATCGGCGGCCGCCATCTCCTGCTGGGCGGACGCCTGCGCCACCGCGGCTTCGGCGGCGCGGATCGTGGATTGCTGCTGGACCGACTGGCGGCCTGCGGTCAGGAGCGCCGCATCGGCCTGCGCCGCTTGCGCGCGGGCCTGATCCAGCCGCGCCTGCCAGTCGGTCGTGTCGAGAACGATCAGTGGCGTGCCGGCACGCACCGCCTCGTTGTCCGCGACAGGGATCGCCGCCACCTCGCCAGGCACGCGCGCGCTGAGCACGGCAATGTCGCCATGGACATAGGCATCGTCAGTGCTCTCGATGTAGCGGCCTTCGACCGCGTACCAATTCCCGAAGAGCGCGGCCCCGGTCAGGCCGAGGGCTCCCGCGGCGAAGGCGATCAGGCGCCGCGGGCTGCGCACGGCGCGGGTGGGACGGCTTTGCCGGGGATCGAGCAGGTCAGGGGCCGTGCGGCCGGTGATGGCGTTCATCGGAGCTCTCTGGACTGAACGGTTTAGTTCAGACGGTATGTGCCCCTCGGAGGGGCCTGTCAAGAGATGACCGAACCGTTCAGTTCAGTCTGGAGACTTGAAGCACTGAACCAGCCGGTTTACCTGACGCTCATGAATGTGATCGATCCGGTCCGGCCCGAAACGGAGTCGCCGAAGCGTCAACTGATCCTTGAGGCCGCCAATCGCCTGTTCATCGCGCACGGCTATGGCGCGGTCAGCATGGATTCGATCGCCCGCTCGGCGGGCGTGTCGAAGGCGACGCTCTACGCGCATTTCGGGTCCAAGGACCAGCTTTTCGCGACGATCATCACCGAGGCGTGCCAAGCCAAATTCGATTGGAGCAGCGCGGTGACGGAGGACAGCCGGGATCTTCGGACCGCGCTGACCGCGCTCGGGCGGCGTATCCTGGGGTTCTTCCTCGAAGAGGGAACCCTGGCGATCTATCGCGTGGTGATCGCCGAAAGCGCCCGGTTCCCCGAGCTTGGCCGCGCTTTCTACGAGAGCGGTCCCGCGACGGGCAGACGCTTGCTTGCCACATGGCTGGCCGAGCAAGCCGAAGCTGGCCGGCTGCTTGTGCCGGACCCGCTCTTGGCCGCCGAGCAGCTTGTGGGGCTTCTGAGGGCAGGTCTCTATTTCCGGGCGACCCTTGGCGTGCCGCCCGCGCCGACACAGGCGGACATCGACGTGACCGTTGCCGCCGCCATTGACACGTTCCTGGCGGCATACGGCCGAGCCTAGCGCCTGTCCCACGATGCGCGGCTAGAAGTGCCAAGCCAGAAACAGCGTCGGACCTACCTCCCAGACCGTATACCGTTCGAATTCGAGGTTCGAGTAGTTCTTGTACCAAGCGACTGAGAAGTCGAGTTCCGAGTCCCTGGCCAGCCGCCTCAGCCAGTCAGGAGTCCAGACCGCCTTCAGCACGCCGCTGATCCGGGTGTCGCGGCGGTGTTCCCCGAAGAAGTCCGGATAGAGGCGGAGTCGGTAGCGCGGCGACAGCCAGAACGACAGCTTTGGTGCCGCCACGTAGATGATGTCGAGGCCGGCTATGAAAAAGGTGTTTTCAAATCCCTTGGGAGAGGCAAGTCGCTGACCGGCAGCAAGATCAAGCAAGAAGGACCAGTCGCCCGGCTCGACGGCATCGCGGAACCGGACGAGCCTGCCGTGTCGGACCCCGATGCCGCTCGTGAACCCGCCGTAGAAATCCTGGAGCGTATACTGCCAATGGGCGAAGAACGGCAGGTAGTCCACCTCCGGGGTGTATGCGATGTAAGGCACGAACAGGTCGGAGCGGCCGTCGGTGAACTCCGCCTTCAGCGTGGCGAACACGGTGTCCTGATTGACCGCTATCTCATGGAAGTAGCGGTCCTCGCCGACGTCGACCTTCGCTGAGAGCTTCACCCAATCGAACTGGTGCGACCATCTGACCAGGAGATCGGGGGTCACATGCCAGTCGGCCTTGGGTGGCCCGGGAGCGATGGACTGCTCGCCGAACTCCTGCACGGCATTGCTCGACCAGGAAAGCGGCAGGTTGAGTTCAACATCCCAGTCCTTGTGCGCGGCAGCTCCGCGGGTTCCCAGGCGCTCCTGCTGGGTCCGGGTGATCTCATTGATAATCAGCGCCCGCTCTCTCACGGTCTGCGCCCATGCCAGAACGGGTATGACCGCCAGGACCAAGGTCAGTGCGAATGACCGCATTCGGCATCTCTTTCCTGGGAATCCTATTCGGCTGGAATCCGGCCGGCCACATGGGAGGCCCCGAGCGAATGAATTCATGCAGGCCGGGGATGATGGTCGCGAGGCTCGGCCGCCGGGCCGGGTCGCGAGCCAGGCACTGCTGAATGATTCGGTCGAGCGCCGCGGGGACCGGCCGATAGTGACGCACCGGAACCGGATCAGCCGTGATTTGTGGATATTCCTGGGTTCCACGCCCGAATGCGAACGGCAGCTTGCCCGTCAGCATCTCGTACAGGGTCACGCCAAGCCCGAAGACGTCCGTTGCCGGTGCCACAGGCTGCCGGAGGCACTGTTCGGGTGCCATGTAGTGGCGCGTCCCCTCCAGCCGGCCGCTATTCCAGTCCGGACGCCGACGTGCCGTGCCCAAGTCGAACAAGATCGGCCGTCCATGCGACACGATGATATTGGACGGGTTGACGTCCAGGTGCAGAACGCCTTGTTCGTGCATATGCAGCAGCGCGGACGCGACATGGGCTCCGACCCGCAGCGCATCGGAGACGCCGAGGCGCGAGGTGTCGCGCAGCATCCCAAGCAGCGTCGGTCCTTCAAGAAACTCCATGAGCAGATGCGCCGGCTGGCCGAGGCCGAGGAAGCGGACGATATTGGGGTGCGCCATCGCGGCTAGAAGCGCAGCCTCCTCCCGCGCGCGCTCGTCCGACTGGAACAGCTTGCACGCCACGGGACACCACCGCCCGTGATGCCACGCAATGTACACCGCCCGGTCGCGGGCTCCGGCATCGAGGGTGCCCAGGACCGTCAGCGACGATCCAATTCTGCTTCCGAAACGCAAGCGTGGCTTGGTCATTGTTGCTGCCTCGCTTCGAGCTGAGCGGCGAAAAGCTCGTGGTAGCGCGAGTCCGGCCGCCGGAGCAGCGCCGCCGGCGTACCGCTTTCGACGACGCGCCCGCCCTCGACCACCACGACACGGTCCGCGCGACGCAGCGAGGAAAGGCGGTGACCGACGAGCAACACGGTGCGGCGCGGCAATTGCGCGACGGCGTCGTGGATCAGCTCCTCGGTCTCGCTGTCCACCGACGCGGTTGCCTCGTCGAGCACCAGGATGGGCGCATCGCGCATCAGCGCGCGGGCGAAGGCGATGCGCTGTCGTTGTCCGCCCGACAACCATTCGCCGTGCGGCCCGACCGGAGTTGCCCACCCCTCGGCCGAGCGGCACGCGAAGCTCTCGACGCAGGCGATGCGCCCGGCCTGCGCCATCCGGCCTGGATCGGCCGCGCCGTAGCGGATATTGTCGGCGATGGAACCGCGGAACAGATAAGGTTCCTGGAATACCGCGGCGACCGATTGGCGGAGCGAGCGCAGCGTGGCGGCACGGATGTCGATGCCGTCGATGAGCACCGAACCGGAATCTGGATCGTGCAAGCGAAGCAATAGCTGAATGAGCGTCGATTTGCCGCTGCCGCTCGGCCCCACGATGGCCACTGTCTCGCCCGGTGCGATGGAAAGGGACAGGCCGAGCAGGGCGCCGTTGCCCCGGCCGTATCCGAAGCTCACGTCCCGGAACTCGACCGCGCCGCGCCGCACGACGAGTGGCACGGCAGTGGGTGATTCAGTGACGACGCTGCGGATGTCGAACAACTCGGCTACGCGCCGGGCTCCGGCCGCGCCTCTCTGAAGCCGGCCTGATGCCTTGGCGAGGCCGCGCACGGGGCCTTGGAGCCGGCTGATCGCCCCGAAGAAGGCCGCCAGGTCGCCAAGCGTCAGGGCGCCACGGCTGATCTCGTAGGCGCCGGCCGCGGCAATAAGAAACCCGCCGAGCGTCATCGACGCCCCGATCATCAGGTTCAGCCATGCCTCAGCCGCTACGGTGCGCAGCTCGGCGGTGCGGGTGGCGGCGCAGGCGGCATCGAAGCGCGCGGCCTCGGCCTCGATGGTGCTGAAGGCGTGAATGATGGGTCCGGCGTTCAGCTTCTCCTCCGCCAGTGCGAGCAAGCCGGAGACACGATGTCGGGCGATACGCGCGGCCCGGCGAATGCGCGGGGAATAGCGGGCCATCAGCAACGCCAGCGGCGGCAGCATGACCAACGCGGTGAGGGTCAGCGGCCAGCTTATGGTGAACAAAACGGCGGCGAAAACCGCGCTGCTCGCCAGATCCGCGAGGATCATGCTCGGACCGCTATAGACTAGCGCCTCGGCGCGCACGGCATCTGATTCCAGCCGGGCGAGAACGTCCCCGGTGCCGTGCTGTCCCAGCGAACCAGGCGACAACGCAAGCATATGGCGGTAGAGATCGGAGCGTATCCGATAGATGATGCTTTCCGCGATCCAGGCATCGAGCCGCTGCGAGGCGAAATCCAGGGCGACCATCGCGCTGGCGGCGCCCAGATAGCTGGCGGCTAGCAGCGGAAGCACCTTGAAGCGGCCCGCCACCAAGACCTGATCGACCGTCTCCTTGACCAGCCACAGCAGCGCCCCGCCGATCGGCGGCGCAGCCAGGCTGATGATGATGGCGGTTGCTATCCAATAGCGGATCGGCCAGAGATACGGCAGCAATCGCCGGGCCAGTTCCAGCTTGAATGAGGCGAATTGAACGTTCGATTTGAGACGATGCCTAGCCATGTCTCGCGCGCGATCGACCTGGCTAGGCCAGTTCGCATGGTTGGGTTCAACGGTTTGGCACCACTCCGCCGCGCGCTGGCCGGCTCGCCCCCTCACGATAGGGCGGCTCGCACGGTCAGTTCATTTCACCTTGAGCTGAGCCCTTGTGCCGCGTAGCGGAACAGTGTTCGTTCAGGATTGCCTGGACTAGTACGTCCGACGATGCGTCCGCCTCTTCGTCCTGCGAGTCCTGCGCCATCCCTTGACACTTCCCTTCAGGATTGAGGGGAATCCAGCGATTTTGTGCTTCATGAGATTTCCTCCTGTTGGAAAGGCGGATTTTTCCTGCCTTCCGGACAAAGTTTTAATAGAACCTTCATGAATTCTCAAAGCACAAAACCGCGAACATTTATTTATCCGGTCGCGTGCCGCTTCGCGCGCCATTGGCCGTGCGCTAGCGCGGAATCAAGTTTTGCAACGGTGCCGTGGCATCTTCCAAACGTGCCGGATCGGGACGCGCACGTGCCTTGATCAAGGCGGTGCCGGCGCGGATTTCGCGCGGATTGTCCGCCGCCGTCACCCCGATCACGCGCCCGTCCTCGGCCAGATGAACGGCGGCGAACTTGCCGGGGCCGCGCAGCACGGTCCGCGCCGCCTCGGTCGGCAGGCCCGCCACCTGGAGGTTCACGCCGTACTGATCGGTCCAGAACCAGGGAACGTCGTCATAGGGAACCGGCGCTCCGGCCATGGCGCGGCCGACCGCGGTGCCGTGATTCTGGGCGTGCCGCCACGATTCCAGCCGCAACCGCCGCCCATAGAGCGGATGCGGGAAGGCCGCGACGTCGCCCGCCGCGTAGACGCCGGGCGCGCTGGTCCGGCCGAATTCGTCAACAACAATACCGCCGTCGATCTCCAGCCCGGCCTGCTCGGCCAAGGCGAGATGGCGTTCCATCCCAATGCCGGCCACCACCACGTCGGCCGATGCCGCCTCCCCCTCGCCATAGAGTACGCGTTCGCTGCGATCCGCCTCCCGCTCGAGCGCCTTGACAATCACCCCGCAGTGCAGCGCGACCCCGTGGCGCGCGTGCAGCTCGGACATGAAGCGTGCCCCCTCGGGGGACACGGAACGCCCCATCGGCGCCAGCGCCGCTTCCAGCACCGTCACCTCGGCCCCCAGCGTGCGCGCCGAGGCCGCGATCTCCAGCCCGATGACGCCCGCGCCGACGCAAACCACGCGCCGGGCCGACGCGAGGCGCTGGCGCAGCGCGAGCGCCTGGTCGATGGTGCGCAGCAGCATGGCTCGTTCTCCGCCCGGCACGCCAAGCAGGCGGGCGCGGCCACCGGTCGCGAGCAGAAGCTGGTCATAGGACAGCACCCGCCCATCGCCGAGTTCGATCCGCTTTCCCGCGGGGTCGAGGAATACGACAGGCATCCCCAGCATGAACTCAATCCGCTGCGCCTCGTACTTCGCCGGATCGTGGAAATACTGCGGCCCCGGCTGGGGCTCGGCGGTTAGCATGGCTTTGGAGAGCGGCGGGCGTTCGTAGGGAAGCCACGTCTCTTCCCCTATCACAAGGATGCGGCCCGAGAATCCTGCCTGGCGCATGGAGACCGCCGCCCAGGCGCCGGCCTGGCCGGCGCCGATGACAATGTTGGTCGTGCTCATGATCCGACATTCGCCCCACGGACCCGCCGCGCCAAGCCTTGGCCCCGTCCCGCCGGACTGGCATTGTCCCCGCCAGCGAAGCCTTGGAGGACGGAATGGCGGAAAATTGGGTGCGCGTGGCCGGAACGGCGGACGTGCCGGAGAATGGCGTGATCGGGGTACGCGTGGGCGGGCACGAGATCGCGCTCTATCACCTTCCAGGTGGCGAGTTCCGGGCCACCGATAATGTCTGCACCCACGAGTACGCGCAGCTCTCCGACGGCTGGCTCGAAGGCCACGAGATCGAATGCCCGCTGCACGCCGCCCGGTTCGACGTGCGCACCGGCAAGGCCCTGTGCCCGCCCGCCGACACGGATCTGCCGGTCTATGACGTGCGCGTGGAGGGGGCGGATCTGCTCGTCAATCTGCCAAGCTAGGGGAGGAGACAATGGATTTTGGCGCCTCGATCTTCACCACCGACTATTCGATCCCGCCGCACCAGCTTGCGACCGCGTTGGAGGAGCGCGGTTTCGAGTCGCTCTGGGCGCCGGAGCATTCCCATATCCCGCTGTCGCGGCGCTCGCCTTGGCCGGGCGGGGGTGAGCTGCCCAAGCCGTATTACGATTGCTTCGACCCCTTCGTGGTGCTCAGCGTCGCGGCGGCCGTGACGCGCCGGCTGCGGCTTGGCACCGGGGTCTGCCTGGTGATCCAGCGCGATACGATTCAGACCGCCAAGCTGGTCGCCTCGCTCGATCAGGCGTCGGGCGGGCGCTTCCTGTTCGGCATCGGCGGCGGCTGGAACGCCGAGGAGATGGAGGATCACGGCACCGTTTTCGCGACGCGCTTCAAGAAGATGCGCGAGCAGGTCGAAGCGATGAAAGCGATCTGGACCCAGTCGAAGCCGGAGTACAAAGGCGAGTTCGTCAATTTCCCGCCGATGATGGCCTGGCCCAAGCCGGTGCAGAAGCCGCACCCGCCGGTGATCGTGGGCGGCGCCTTCCCCCACGCGGCGCGGCGGGCGATCCGCTATGGCGACGGCTGGATTCCCATCGCCGGGCGCGGCGCCGGATCCCTGGAAACTCAGATCAAGGAGTTCCAACGCATGGCGACCGAGGCTGGCCGGGATCCCGCGAGCGTGCCCATCAGCTTGTTCGGAATGCCTGCGGACGCGGATGTCCTGAAGCGCCACCGCGACCTGGGCGTGGCGAGGGTGTTGACGACCCTTCCCTCGGAGCCGGCGGACAAGGTGCTGCCGATCTTGGACCGCTGGCAGGCTCTCATACGGGAGGTGAACGGGTAGCGGCTGCCCCTCCCGCAAGGGGAGGGGGAGAAGAACAAGCCCCCTCCCCTTGCGGGAGGGGGTTGGGGGAGG
>DATFDN010000345.1:0-5340 GCA_035252035.1 Acetobacteraceae bacterium
CACCTCGGGCGCTCGTTGCAGGCGGTGAGCCGGGCGGTGGCGCAGGTCGAGCGGGAGCTTGGCGTCGCGCTGATCCGGCGCACCACAAGGCGCCTGCAACCGACAGAGGCGGGCCTGCGCTTCCATGCTCGGATGCGCGCCGCGCTCGCCGACATCGACGCGGCGCGCGTCGAGGCGACCGAATCAGCGTCGGCGATCAGCGGATTGCTGCGCATGGGTGGGCCGCTGGTGTTCGCGCCGGTCTACGTCGTGCCCGCGCTTGCCGCTTTCTTGCAGCGTCATCCGAAGATCAGCGTGGACCTGCTCCTATCCAATGAATTCGTGGATCTGGTCGCCGACCGGCTCGACTTGTCGATCCGGGTTGGGGAGCTGGCGGATTCGGCGCTGCGGATGCGGCGCATCGCGACGGTGCGCCGCGTCACCTTCGCCGCGCCCTCTTATCTGGCGGAACGTGGGCGGCCCTTGATGCCGCGGGATCTCGCGCACCATGAGTGTGTCGTGCGCACCTCCGCCCACGACGCGTTTCACTGGGTTTACGAGCGCGACGGCGTGCAGGAGAGCGTGCATGTGCATGGGCGGCTCGCCTGCTCCTCGGCGGACGCCTGCAACGAGGCGGTGGCGCGCGGGCTCGGCGTGGGCGTGGCCCAGACGTGGCAGATCCACCCGTGGCTCGACCAGGGCCGGGTGGAGCTCATCCTGACGGAGTTCGAGCCGCCGCCGGCCCCCGTCAGCGTGATCTGGCCGGCCGGCGGCGCGATGCCGGCGCGGACCCGGCTGCTGATCGACTTCCTGGTGGCGCGGCTGAGCGCGGAGCAGTGGTGATTTCACACCGAACCAGGCTTCCGCCGCGCGCGGCCGCGCCACGCGGGTGGCCGGCTCGTTCGAAGCCGGCCTTTGGGACCGTCACGTGCGTGCCGTCGAGCTTGCGGGTCACCGAGGGGCTTGCTTCGCCCGCATCTCCTCGCGCAGCGCGCGGTAGTCGTAGGTGGGGTAGAACTCGGTGCGGAAACCGCCCCACGCCTCGGCCTCGACCAGCCGGTTGACCTCGCGCAGCCGCTCGGCGGGGAAGCGAAGGGTGACGACCTGGCCAATGCCCATCATGACGTACCAGGAGACGACCTCGACGCCTGGCGGCGGGAAGTTGTTGAACCAACCGGTCTTTTTCAGGTGCTGGTTGATTTCGTCGAGAGTCTTGGTCTCGTCGTGGCGGAGGAAGATCGTCAGCATCATCTGGCCGGGGGCGCCGGTGGGGGATTGCTGAGGTTGGGCGCTGGCGCGCGAGGCCCGGAGGGCGCCCAGGAGGGGAAGGCTGGCGAGGGCCTGCCAGACGGTGCGGCGTGTGTCCAAGGCGGCCTCCTTCACTTGAGCGGTGTTCCGTCTCTTTACCCTCGGCCGAGCCTCCACGTCATGCTCGCGCTTGTCGCGAGCATCCACGGGTTCCTCTGTCCACCCCAAAGCTTGGATGCCCGTGACAAGCACGGGCATGGCGACTTGGGGCAAGCCAGTGCCACGCCGCCGTCGCAGCAGGAATCACGCGAGTGACTTCACCATATAAACCCTGCGCAGCCCCTTCTCTTCAACCCTGTGGGTCGCGACGAAGCCGATCCGGGAGTACAGTGCGATGTTCTCGACCATGGCCTCGTTCGTATAAAGCCGGATCGCCTCATATCCCGCATCGAGCGCGGCTCGCTCCGCGAATTCCAGGAGTCTCCGGCCATGGCCCAGCCCCTGGGCGTCAGGACGGACAGCAATGTTGTCCAGGAGCATCGAGCGTTCCTGGGGGATCAGCACGAGAATGCCCAGCATCACGCCCTCGCTTTCGAGGACATGAACCTGCTTCGCGCGGATGCGCGCGGCATAGTCATCAAGCATCGGTCCCGGCTTGTGTCCGATGCGCGGCACATAGGTGGCGTATGCGCCTTGCACGATTTCTTCGATGGCGGGGCGATCCTCGGGGCGGGCGAGGCGGATGACTGGGCTCATGCGCGCTACCGCCGCAGCTCCATTTGGATCGGCCCCTCGCGCCGCCCATGCGTGAACTGGTCCACCGCCGGATTGCCGCTGTGCATCAGGTCGGCGGCGAGGCCGGTCCAGATGATGCGCCCACCGTGCAGCATCGCCGCCGCGTCGCCGATGCGCCGCGCGCTCGCCATGTCGTGGGTGATCGCGATGGCGGTGCCGCCCAGGCGACGCACGACATCGACGATCAGGCCGTCGATCACCGCGCCCATGATCGGATCGAGTCCCGTCGTCGGCTCGTCGAAGAACATGATGTCGGGCCGTGCCGCGATGGCGCGGGCGAGCGCCACGCGTTTCTGCATCCCACCCGACAGCTCGGCCGGGTAGAGATCGCCCACCGTGGGCGCGAGACCCACCTGGGCCAAGAAGTCGCCCGCGCGCTTCTGTCCTTCGCGCCGGCTGACGCGGCGCTGCGCCAGAAGCGCGAACACCACGTTCTCCCAGACCGGCAGGCTGTCGAACAACGCGCCGTTCTGGAACAGCATTCCGATCCCGGCGCGCAGCCGGTCGCGCTCGGGCGCGGACAGGCGCAGCACGTCGTGTCCGTCGATCTCGATTTCTCCGGCATCGGGGGGGATCAGGCCGAGAATGCATTTCAGCAGGACCGACTTGCCGCTGCCCGAGCCGCCGATCACCACCATCGAGCTGCCGGCGGCGACGTCGAGATCCACCCCATCCAGCACAAGCTTGGGGCCGAAGCTCTTGCGCAGGCCGCGCACGCGGATCTTGGGGCGATCGGGTGAGGGACGGTCGTTCATCGGGCGAAGAACAGCTCGGTCAGCCCGTAGTCGAAGGCGAGGATCAGGATCGAGGCGCCCACCACGGCGGCGGTGGTCGCCGAGCCGACGCCCTGCGCGCCGCCTCGGCTGTGATAGCCCTGAAAGCAACCCATCAGCGCGATCAGGAAGCCGAACACGGCGGCCTTCACCAGGCCGGAGACCACGTCCATCGTCTGCATGAAATGAATCGTGTTGGCCAGGTACGTGGCCGGGCCGAAATCGAGCTTCAGGACCGAGACGATGAAGCCCCCCATCACGCCCAGGATGTCGGCGATGATGACCAGCGCGGGCAGCGCGATCACCCCGGCGAGCAGGCGCGGCGCCACCAGGTACTTCATCGGGTTGGTGGAGAGCGTGGTCAGCGCGTCGATCTGGTCGGTGACGCGCATCGTGCCGATCTCGGCGGCCATGGCGGCGCCGATGCGCCCGGCCACCATCAGCCCGGCCAGCACCGGGCCAAGCTCGCGGGTGATGGACAGCACCACCACGTTCGCGGTGGCGCTTTGGGCCGAGAAGCGGGCGAAGCCGAGATAGGATTGCAGCGCCAGCACCATGCCGGTGAAGATCGCGGTCAGCGCCACCACGGGCAGGCTGAAATAGCCGATCTCCAGCAGCGCGCGGGCGAACATCCGCCAGTAGAAGGGCGGGCGAACGAGGTGTGACAGGCCGTCCAGCGCGAACAGCGTCAGTTGGCCCGCGCCGCGGACGGCGCCGATCACGCCCCGGCCCAGCAGGGCCAGCATGTCCAGCGGATGAATCACGTCACGAAGCTGGGGTGTGGACGCGGTGGAACCGCCGGCCGAGCGCGGTCAAGATTTCGTACCCGTTGGTCCCGGCGGCGGCGGCGAGATCGTCGGGCGTGCGACCGGGTCCGATCAGGTCGAGCCAGTCGCCCGGCGCGAGCGCCGCGTGCGCGGTCGCGTCGAAGGTGGTGAGGTCCATGGACACACGCCCTACCAGCGGCAGGGGCTTGCCGTCAAAGAGCGCAGCGCCACGGTTCGACTGGCTGCGCAGGAAGCCGTCGGCGTAGCCGATCGCGGCGGTGGCGATCCGGGACGGCCGCGCGGCCCGCCAGGTCGCGTTGTAGCCGACGGTCTCGCCCGCCGCGATGTCGCGCACCGCGAGCACCCGCGCCCGGAGGCGCAGCGGCAGGCGCATCGGGTTGGGCTGGCCGGGCGTGGGGTTCACGCCGTAGAGCGCCGCGCCGGGGCGGGCGAGGTCGGAGCCGAAGCCGGGGAGGAAGATGCCCGAGGAGTTGGCGAGGCTGCGCGGCGCGGCGGGCAGCATCGCGCAGGCCGCGTCGAAGCGCCGGCGCTGGACGAGGTTCAGGTCGTTGTCGCGCTCCTCGGCCGAGACGAGATGGGTCATCACATAGAGGAGACGGAGGCCGGCGAGCGAGGGCAGCCGGGCCAGCTCTCCAGGGGATAGGCCAAGCCGCGCCATGCCCGTGTCAACATGCAGGATCGCCGGCAGCGCCCGCCCGGCGTCGCGCGCCGCCCGCATCCACGCCTCGATCTCCGGCAGCGAGCCGAGCGCGGGCACGAGATCGTGCGCGACGTAGTCCCGCGCGGCGCCGGGAAACAGGCCGTCGAGCACCGCGAGCATCGCGCCGGGCACCAGATTGCGGACCGCCAGGGCCTCATCAGGCAAGGCAGTGAAGAAGTGCCGGCATCCGGCCGCGTGCAGGGCGGGCACCACGTCCTGGGCGCCGAGCCCATAGGCGTCGGCCTTCACGACGGCGGCGACTGGGCCGGTTGGGTGGCGCGCGACGAGCGCGCGCCAGTTCGCGACGATGGCGCCGAGATCGATCTCAAGGACGGCGCCGGCGCTTCCTTTCGCCACGGCCATGCTTGTCAGCGCCATCCACGACCTTCCAAACAAGTGGTCCTGCTCGACGCTGTTGGTTCCAATCAGACACCCGCGTCCTGTGAGGCCAATCGCTTGCGTAGGAATAGCCGTCTGTGGCTTGGCGGGTAATCAAGCTCGCCGAAGACTTGGTAGCCGAGCTTCTTGTAAAAGCCGGGGGCCTGAAAGCTGAAGGTATCGACCCAAGCGGAGTGGCAACCGCGCTCCAAAGCCCGCCTCTCTCCCCTATCCATCAGTTCGCGCCCTATCCCTCGGCCGCGCAGACCGTCCGAAACCCAAAGATACCGGATGAAGAGCCAGCCGCTATAGGTCTCCCCGGCGAGGCCAGCGACGATCCTCCCGTGGTTCCGGACGAAGACGCCAAGGGGGCGCCAGGGCTGATGCCCTGGCCACTGCCTCTCGTTGAAGTCTTCCAGCCCTCGCGGCAACACAGCGATGTCCGCCTCCACCGGCTCATCCTCGATGGCGAATCGCAGGTCGAAAGGTAGGGTCATGGCGTACCTTGTACGCAGGTTGAGGCGGAAGGATCGGCGTCAAAGTGCAAGCATAAGGCGCGGGTTCAATCATACACCGTGTGCGTCTGGTCCAAATCGGCGAACCGCGTGAACTCCGCCTCGAAGAACAGGTCGATCTTGCCGGTGGGTCCGTGGCGCTGCTTGGCGATGATCAGCTCGGA
>DATFDN010000346.1:0-5569 GCA_035252035.1 Acetobacteraceae bacterium
CGCAAGGTCGCCGGGTTGAGCAGCGCGGATTGCCACGCCGCAACCAGGGTGTCGCGTCCGAACAGGCCAGTGTAGTTCGGCATCCCGGCCGCCGGGGTGAACCGCTCCTCTCCCTCGCCCTCCAGCAAATGAAGCGAGCCCAGATCGGCGGCGGCGCGATCCCAGGCAGTCTGCACCTTCGGGTTGGCCGCGCGCAGCCGCGCGCAGCCGGCGTCCCATTCCTCGCGCACCTGATCCGCCGGGCAACCGTGCCGGATCGCGCCATCCGGCCCGTAGAACGGATCGATCCGCTCCCCCTTGAAAACCGGCGAGACATCGAGGCTCACCGTGCTTGTCTGCTGCGGCGCGAGATCAAGGGAGCAGGCAACGCCACCGATCGCCTGGATGAAATCGGCCGGGCCGGTGAAGCGGAGAATGGTCGCGTGCGGAAGCTCCGGATGGCGGTAGTGGAAGGCGAGTTCCCCGCCGTGGCGGCGCTTGCTCCACCCCACGTCCACCGGCGCCTTCTGCTGACGCTGGCCGCTCTGCGTCTCCTGCTGGTCGGCGTAGTCGGCCGCCAGCTCCCAGGCGAGGGGGACCGTGGTCTCGGCCAGCCCGTGATTGGTGAGATGGATGTCGAGATGCAGGCCGCCGCCGACGAAACGGTTCACCTGGATTTCGATCCCCTTCTTCGCCATCTCGCCGCCCGACTTCTCCTTGTCCGCCCGCGGACCGGCCTCGGCGCCGGCCGGGGACGGGGCGAGATGGTAGGAGATGAGGAAGTGCGGCTCGACCGGATTGGCCGAGACGAAATGCGGCTCCTGGCCATCAACCTTTAGCACGAGGCGCGAGAGGAACCGGGTGCGGCGCAGGAAAAAACCTTCGTTACCCGACCGGATGCGGCCCTCCGTGTCGGTGATGAGGAGGGCATGGCCCCGATTGGCCGAGTGCTCCCCAGGGCGCAGCCAAAAGAGGTTCACATCCGTCCGTGCCACAACTTTCTCCCCTTACAACGATCGCGACCTTAAGCGCGGCGGGCGGGAGTCGGTTGCGGAGCGGATCGGGGCGCCCGGTGGTACGGGGCCCGTCAGGCCCGCATACGGGAGATCTCCAACAGGACGCCCGCTTCCATCTCCTTCTCGTCGAGGCGGTGCTTGACCAGGTCGCCGATGCTCACGATGCCGGCCAGCGCGCCATTGTCCATGACGGGGATGTGGCGGACCTTGTTCAGCGTCATGACCGAGAGCACGGCATCGATCCGGTCCGTCGGGCGGCAGGTGATGACGGAACGAGTCATCACTTGCTCGATACGGTGGTCGAGCGCGTCCTTCCATTCCCGGTGCAGCAGCTTGACCAGGTCGCGCTCGCTGAAGATGCCGACAAGCTTCTGCCATTTGTCCTGCACGACGACGGCGCCGATGCGCAGCTCCGCGAGCTTGCGAACCGCGGCCTGGATGCTGTCGGTGGGAAGAACCGTGGCGACCGAGTTCCCCTTGATGCGCAACACGTCCGAAATGAACATCGCTGCCTCCGCGCTTCGCTTCTCATAGCCATGTAGGCAGGGCATATGGCGTATCCAATGCCGGACCCGTGTTCCCTCCGCCTTCGGCTGCCCGGAGGAGAGGGCCGCGACCAAGGAGCACCGCTCATGCCCGATGAACTCGTCTTCTACACCCATCCGATGTCCCGCGGCCGCGTCGTCCGCTGGATGCTCGAAGAGGTGGGCGAACCATACCGCACCGAGCTTCTGGACTATGGCACGACCATGAAGGCCCCGGCGTATCTGGCGATCAACCCGATGGGCAAGGTGCCGGCGCTCCGCCACGGCGAAGTCGTGGTGACGGAAGTGGCCGCGATCTGCGCCTATTTGGCCGACGCTTTTCCACGGGCCGGACTCGCCCCGCCATCCGGCGACCGGCTGCGCGGACCCTATTACCGCTGGCTTTTCTTCGCCGCGGGTCCGCTCGAAGCCGCGGCGACCAACAAGGCGCTCGGGGTCGAGGTTCCCCCGGAGCGCCGGCCCATGGTGGGCTACGGCTCCTATGCCGACGTAATGAACGCGCTGGAGCACGCGGTTTCGGGCCGAGATTATCTCCTCGGCGACCGGTTCACGGCGGCGGATGTCTATGTCGGCTCGCATATCGGCTGGGGAATGATGTTCGGCTCGATCGAGAAGCGCCCGGCCTTCGAGCGGTACTACGAACGGCTCCGCGGCCGCCCGGCCTGGGCGCGCGCGCAGGCGATCGATGACGCCCTCATGCCCGCCACCCCGCAGGCGCGATGAGGACGGAAACGCGGACTCGCTCCCTCTCTACCTCCACCCGAAGGGTGGAGAGGGAGGTTCGCCTCAGGATTCTCCCTCCAGCCCGGCCAGCTCCCGCCACTCCGCCTCGTTCAGTGTCCTGACGCCGAGCTCCGCCGCGCGCCTCGCCTTCGATCCGGCCTCGGCGCCGATCACCACGAAATCCGTCTTCTTGGAGACGGAGTCGGTGACTTTCGCGCCCAGGGCCTCGGCGCGCGCCTTCGCCTCGGGACGGGTCATGGTCCGCATCGTGCCGGTAAACACGATGCTCTTGCCGGCGAGCGCGCTGCCCGCCGCCTCGGCGGGGGCGGCTTCGATGGTCAGCTCCGCCGCAAGCTCGTCCAGGACGGCGACGTTGCGCGGCTCGACGAAGAACTCGGCAAGTTCCTCGGCGATCGCGGGGCCGACGCCGACGATGGCGCCGAGCTCCAGGCGCGCGTCGGAGCCGGTCACGGTTGCCGCCAGCATCCGCTCGCGCCATTCCGCGAAGCTGCCGTAGTGGCGCGCGAGCAGGCGCGCGTTGCGCTCCCCGACGCGGCGGATGCCGAGCGCGTAGATGAAGCGGTCGAGCGGGATTCGCCTTCGTGCCTCGATGGCGCGCACGAGGTTGCGGGCCGATACCGTGCCCCAGCCCTCGCGCGTGGCGATCTCGGCTTCGCGCGTCGGCAGGCGGAAGATGTCGGCGGGGCTGGACAGCCAGCCCAGGTCGTAGAATTCCTGGATCGTCTTCTCGCCCAAGCCCTCGATGTCGAAGGCCGGGCGGGAGACGAAATGGACCAGGCGCTCCACGCGCTGCGCGGGGCAGATCAGCCCGCCGGTGCAGCGCCGCACCGCCTCGCCCGGCGGGCGCAGGGCGGCGCTGCCGCACGCGGGGCAGGTCTCGGGGAAGACATAGGGCACGGCGTCCGAGGGGCGGCGGTCCGGCAGGACCGCCAGCACCTGCGGGATCACGTCGCCCGCGCGCTGGATCAGCACCGTGTCGCCCACGCGCACGTCCTTGCGTGCGATCTCGTCCTCGTTGTGCAAGGTGGCGCGCGCGACCAGCACGCCGCCGACGTTCACCGGGTCGAGTTCGGCGACCGGGGTCAGCGCCCCGGTCCGGCCGACCTGGATTCGGATCGCGTTGAGCCGCGTGGTGGTCTGCTCGGCGGCGAACTTCCACGCCACGGCCCAGCGCGGGGCGCGTCCGGCGAAGCCTAGGCGGCGTTGCAGGGCAAGGTCGTTGACCTTGTACACCACGCCGTCGATGTCATAGGCGAGCCCCGCCCGGCGCTGATCCAGATCCGCTTGGAACGAGACCGCCGCCGTCTCGTCAGCGAGACGCCGCGAGAGCGGGTTGACGGTGAAGCCCCAGGCGCGCAGCCGTTCGAGATAGGCCCAATGCGTGTCGGCGACCGGCTCGCTCGCCTCGCCCATGGCGTAGGCGAAGAACGCGAGCGGCCGTGACGCGGTGATCCGGGCGTCGAGCTGGCGAAGGCTGCCGGCGGCGCCGTTGCGCGGGTTGGCCAGAGTCCGCTCGCCCGCGGCTTCCAAGGCCGCGTTCAGCGCCAGGAAATCGGCCTTGGTCATGAACACCTCGCCGCGCACCTCGATCAGCGCCGGGGCCGCGCCGCGCAGGCGCTGGGGCACGGTCGCGAGGGTGCGCAGGTTGGCCGTGACATCCTCGCCCTCGGCGCCGTCGCCGCGCGTCGCGCCATGGACCAGGCGGCCGTTCTCGTAGGTGAGATTGATTGAGAGGCCATCGATCTTGGGCTCGCCGACCAGATCGAGCGGCGCGTCGGGCGCGAGGCCCAGGAAGCGGCGGGCGCGCGCCCAGAACTCGGCGAATTCGGCCGCGCCGAACGCATTGTCGAGCGAGAGCATCGGCACGCGGTGGCGCAGCTTGGCGAAGCCGCCGGCGAGCGGGCCGCCGACGCGCCGGGAGGGCGAGTCCGGGCGGACCAGCGCCGGGAAGCGCGCCTCGATCGCGGCGTTGCGGCGGCGCAGGGCGTCGTACTCGGCGTCCGTGATCTCCGGCGCGTCCCGTTCGTGGTACAGCCGGTCGTGACGCGCGATCTCGGCGGCGAGGCGGGCCAGCTCCGCTTGCGCCTCTTGTTCCGTTAAGAGGGCGATGTCGTTTTGAATCATACCAGAGGCCTGAAGGGCCGGCCGGTAGGCCGGACCGGGGAGTGGGGTGATCTCCGGCGAACCAGACCTCGACCTCTCCCGCTCGCGGGAGAGGCCGGCGAGCGGAGCGAGCCGGGTGAGGGCTCGCCCGCGGCACCCTCACCCGCCGCGCAAGCGCGCGGCGACCTCTCCCGCGCGCGGGAGAGGTGTACGGGAGGCAGGCAGAGGATCATTACGATCGTTGATCTCACGCGGTCGCCAGCAAATCGTCGGCCGCCGCCCGCGCGGCCTCGGTGACGGTCTCGCCGGCGAGCATCCGCGCGATCTCCTCCCGCCGCGCGCGGGAATCCAGCATCTCGACCCCAGTGCTGGCGCGGTCCCGCGCCACCATCTTGGCCACGCGCAGATGCGCCGCGCCGCGCGCCGCGACCTGCGGGCTGTGTGTCACCACCAGCACCTGGACCCGCTCGGCGACCCGCGCCAGGCGTTCGCCCACGGCCGCCGCCGTCGCCCCGCCGACGCCGGAATCCACCTCGTCGAAGACCAGCGTGGGGACCGCCGAGCCGCTGGCGAGCACGACCTTGAGCGCCAGCATCAGCCGCGACAGCTCGCCTCCCGAGGCGACGCGGGCGAGCGGTCCCGGCGCCTGGCCTGGGTTGGTCGCGACCAGGAAGCGCACGGAATCCGCCCCGTTCGGACCCCAGTCGGCCTCCTCCACCGGAGCGACATCGACGACGAAGCGCGCCTTGTCGAGACGCAGCGGCGGGAGTTCGCGCGTGACGGCGCGGGTCAGACGCTCGGCCGCGTCCTGGCGGGCTTTCGTCAGTTGCTTTGCCGCCCCAACGAAAGCTTCGCGCGTCGCGGCCGCCACGCCGGCGAGCCGCTCGACATCGGCGGCACTGGTTTCCAGGCTGGCCAGCCGGGCGGCGAGAGAATCGAACAAGCCGGGCAGCTCGGCGGGCGTGACGGCGTGCTTGCGCGCGGCGGCCCGGAGCGCGAACAGCCGCTCCTCGGTCTGCTCCAGACGGCGCGGGTCGGCTTCCGCCTCAACGGCGAGCCGGCTCAGCGCGGCCTCGGCCTCCGCCAGCGCCTCTTCGGCGCGCTCCAGCGCGGCGATTGCCGGCGCGGCCAGGCCATCGGGCTCGCCGGCCCGTGACGAGGCCAGCCGGTGCAACGCGCGAA
>DATFDN010000347.1:0-2583 GCA_035252035.1 Acetobacteraceae bacterium
CGCCAACCTGACAACGCCCGGCGAACATTAGGATGAGGCAGGACCGGCCGTCTCCTTGACACTGCGCCTCATATGTAGCACATAGTGCTATGGTTCGGCCTTGAGGGTCTTCCTGTCCAGGCAGGTGTCGAAGCTGGTGCGCAGCGAGCGGCTCCCTGCCGGCGCACTGTGCCAGGCTGCGCGTGAGGTCGTAGGCGGAAGGTTTGGTGGCGGAGAGGCGTTCCTCGGCGGCGACTTGTTCAAGAAGCGCGTGGCGCGGGAAGGGGGCGGCAAGAGCGGCGGCTTTCGCTTTATCATCGCCTATCGGGCGCCGAAGGTGCAGCGGGTTCTGTTCGTCCATGCCTTCGCGAAGAATGAGGCATCGACGCTAACCCCCAAGGGGCACAGCGCCTTGGCCAAGGTCGCGCGCGCCTTCGTAAGGACGGATGACGAACAGATACAGGAACTGCTGGCCGCGAGGGAGTTCCGGGAGATCAGTTGCGATGGCGATTAAACGCAAGGCGAAGATCCCGCCGCGTGTGGGGGGGAGAGAGACCGAAGCCAACGTGCTCGCGTCCGCGCACCAGATCGCGAAGGCGCTTCACAGCGTCGGCGCCATGGATGACTTGACCATGCAGGACATGGACCGGCTGTGCCTGCCCCCGCGCCCCAGCTATGGCATGGAAGAGGTGCGGCGCATTCGGAAGGCGACCAGGATGAGCCAGCCGCTGTTCGCGGAACTGCTCGGCGTGGGGAAATCGTCCGTGGTCCAGTGGGAGAGCGGCGCAAGGCGCCCGTCCGGACCGGCACTCC
This sequence comes from Acetobacteraceae bacterium, assembly GCA_035252035.1. Lineage (GTDB taxonomy): Bacteria > Pseudomonadota > Alphaproteobacteria > Acetobacterales > Acetobacteraceae > DATFDN01. The sequence goes on from DATFDN010000347.1 coordinate 793, forward strand.
GCCTGCTCGAAGCACTCGACCCGCAGAGGCCCGACAACCCGATCGCCCGCGTCCGACGCAGGATGAGAGGGCCACGAGGGCTGCACAGGAAACCGGCCCTCCATCGTTCCACCCCCGAATCCCCGGCCGACAATATTCATCCGGCCCGACGCCGGCCCGAATATTGACGCCCGCAAGTCCTGCCGCCCGACGCGCGCGAGAGCATGCAAGATCGTGGAAAGTGATCAGGCGGCCGCGGTGAGCCCGTGATTGTTGTTGACGGGGCGAAAGCCGTGATGGCGACGGCGGAAAGCCTGCTCAAGCGTGTCGTTCAGCACGGCAGTGCGCACGTCGAGAAGGGCTGCACTGTGGGCTTGCTCCAGCGCATCTGCTGCGCCTTGTTCATGCGCCAGGCGATGATCTCGTCGACCGCGCTCTCCGCGAACGAGGTCGCGATCGGCTCGCCGCGCCGGCGCCGGGCCGCGTAGTGCACGAGCGCCGCCTCGTTGCGCTCAAGATAGCCCAGCAGGTCGGCGACAAGCCGGCGTACCTTGTCCGCGCCTGCGACGTCCCGCATGGGCCTGCGCCGCATCCAGCGGCACAGGGCGGCAAGCCTGCGCCGGCACCCGGGCCAGCGCCCGTGCCACAGGCGCCACTTCGCCCGCTCCAGGCCGCGCACTGCTCGTTCAGTCAGAAGGGACGCGTCGGCCGTGGCCCTGCCGAGGCCGCGGGCCGCCTGCAGGGCGTGCTCGAAACGCACTGCGGCGTGCCACCAGTCCAGCACCGGCGTGGCGCCGGGCAGCACCTTGCGCTGCAGCCGCCACAGGCCCGCGTCGCCGTCGCACAGCACGGTCGCGGTTATCTCCGCATTGATACCTGCTGGGGCAAGCGCCTGCCGGAATGCCTCGGCCAAGGCGGTTGGACCAGTTCGTGCGAACGCGAATCGGTGCTGGGCGCCACCGGCCTGGATCACCTTGCCCGCGATCACCTCGAAGTGGCGCCCCTCTGCCCGGTGCCGGTTGCGCACGTAGCCGCCGTCCAGCCCGATCACGACGGGACCTGACGCCGGCGCCGCAGGCGGGTTCGCGGTCTCGGCGGCGTGCGCCCGCGCGATTTGTGTGCCGACGCGCAGCGTCCTGTTGCGCACCGTGCTGGCGTGCTGCGCCCCGCTGAGCGGCAGCAGCTCGGACAAGAGTGCCGCCGCCTTGCCGAACGGCACAAGCGAGGCATAGCGGGCGGTGACATAGGCGAGCTCGGGGGCGACACCATCACCACCGAAGTCGAGCGCGGCGACGCTCTTCGCCTCACGCGCGCCGCTCCGGCACGGGCAGACGAACCAGCGCCGGACCCGCACCGGCACCTCGCCGAACAGGGAGCGGAACGTCGCCCCGTAGTGGCCCCTGGCCGCCAACCGACGCCCGCACGCTGCACACGCTTGTGGATACGCACTCAGGGCCGCCATCTGCGCCGGCACGACCTCGGCCTGCAGCGCCGCCGTGAGCCGCTTCGCCTCGGCGAGCGTGAGACCGAGCTCGGCCAAGCTGGCCTGTTCGTCACGCTCGATGCAGGCGAGCTCGGTCTCGGTGGCCACGCCAGGCCCGACTTCCGCCACCAGCTTCACCCGCCACACCAGCTTCGCCACCGGCCCACCCTTGTTCCGTGAGCCCAGAGCCTAACCCGACCGCGTCAGCCTACCACCAGATTGCATGCTCCCGGGGCCGTGGTCGCCGTCCTCGGCCTCGCCCTCGCCACCCTGCCTGCGACCGCACAGCAAACGACGCGGGAGCCGACAGCCCCTCCCGCCCCGGCGGC
>DATFDN010000348.1:0-4722 GCA_035252035.1 Acetobacteraceae bacterium
GGCCAATCCCTCCACGGTGACGATGTCCGCTCCGTCCTTCATGACGGCGAGCGTGAGGCAGGAGTTGATCCGCTTGCCGTCGATCAACACCGTGCAGGCGCCGCATTGACCGTGATCGCACCCCTTCTTGGTGCCGGTCAGGTCGAGCGTCTCGCGCAGCAGATCAAGCAATGTTGTCCAGGGCGCCACTTCCAGGCGGTGAGGCTTGCCGTTGACGGTGAGGCTGATGGGAACCCTGTCGGTCGCGCCGGGCACGATTTGATCGGGCATGAGGCACCCCCTTTGGGGGCGAACGCCCGTGCCGCGCCATCGTTTCCCGGCGCTTATCCGAAAGCGAGTGCGCCAGCGCCCTTGTGACGGGCACCGGCGCCTTGGCCTCCTAGCGCGGCACCACCCTGCGATAAAGGTGCCAGGTTGCGTGCCCGAGCACCGGCACGACAATGGCGAGGCCGAGCAGGAAGGGAATCGACCCGATCACCAGCGCGGCGGCCACGATCAATCCCCATATCGCCATGACGCGCTTGTTCACGCGCACCGCTTGGATCGAGGTCGCGATCGCTGTCTCGGCGGTGATGTCCGCGCGGTCCAGCAGCATGGGGAAGGAGACGACGCTGATCGACAACACCAGTACGGCGAACAGGAAGCCGACGCCGACGCCCACGACGATCAGTGCCCATCCCTTGGGCGTGGTGAACACCGCCTGGGCGAAGGCACCGAACGAGGCGGGCTCGTTGTAGCCGAAAGTCAGGATATAGATGACTTGCGCGGCGATGAGCCAGAGTACGAAGATGCCCGTGAGCAACAGTCCCAGCTTGAGGATTGCGCCGAACTGCGGCGAGTGGCGGACCTCCAGCGCATCGCTCCAGGCAACCTCGTAGCCCAGCTCGCGCCGGCGGCTCATTTCATAGAGGCCGATCGCGGCGAACGGACCGACTAGCGCGAACCCGGCGGCGAGAGGGAACAGCAGTTGTATTACGTCATAGCCGAACGCCAGCCGCGCGAACACAAGGCCGATCACGGGATAGATGATGCACACGGCAACCACATCCGCGCGGCTGGCGCCAAAATCGCGGAAGCCGGCGGCAAGGGCCGCGCGAAGATCAGCCACCTCGATCCTTCGAACGGCTGGGCGCCCGGTCTGCGCCACGGGCGCCTCTCCAGCGGCCGATCCGACCGCGCCCACCGCCTCCGTAAGGTGATCCCAGCCCCATAGAACAGGATTACGAATGAGAGCCATACTGCTCCTCCCGAAGCTCAAGTCCGGGGGCGCTGGCTCAGGCATGGTCGGGCGGCCCGCTCGGGTCGTCAGTCACGCGAAAGCCGCGCCCCGGTCCCACCAGAGAGGATAGGCGCGTTCCGGTGGTGCGTCCATCGACGGATTTCGCCAAATCCGGGATCTCAATAGGGAATCGCTCAACTCTTCCCGGCGTAGCTCCGCGCCATGCCCTCGGCCGGCTCCGCCTGGGGGCCGAATGGCATGATCGGATAGCGCAGGCCCGCTTTCGCGAGGCCCTGCAAGCCCCGCACGGCGCGGGCCAGATCCTCGGGCGGGCAGGCCATCAGCATCTCGTCATCGGCGACCCCGCCATAGCGGCGCTCGGCGTAACAGGGGATGGACAGGCTGACCTGCCGCGTCTTCAGCGCGTGGCCCCAGGAATCGGCGCAGGCGCTCTCTCCGGTGATGCTGAAATCGTAGCGGCGATAGTTCTTCCATTGCAGTCCGTTGATGAACAGGATCATCTGCGCCGGGTTGGCATAGAACAGGCAGATGTCCGGCGGGTCGAGCCGCGCGCTGCGCAGGGGCGAGGCGACCATCCCGTGATAGCGGCCCGGCGGCACGCGCGGCATCTGCGCCTGGTGCGCCGCGGCGGCCTCGCGGTTCTCGAACCACACCCCCTCCATCTTGCGCCCCGACGTGTAGATCTCGCCCGGCGCGTCCAGGCCGATCACGCTGCTGCAACTTGAGAAGGCGGGGATGTTCTCGGTGGTGATGCCGAGCGTGAACCCGGCGATCCGCGCCTGCGTCACCAATTGGCAGGTCGAGAACGTGCGCCCCTTGGGCGGGCGGCGCAGGCCGGGGACGCGCGCCATCTCGTCCAAGTCCTCGAACAGCTTCATCCCGATCGGGAAGGTGCGGAGCTTGAGCAGGGCAGTGAGCTGCTCGGCCAAGTCGGCGCAAGCCTTGGCGCCGAGGGCGGGCGCCTCGTCGATGGCGGGCGGCGCGTCTTGCATGGCGTCCTCCTCTTTCCGCGCGAGGCTAGGCACTCGCCGAAGGGTGTGCAACTAGACGAATCCTCCCTTATGGACGACACAGCCAAGCGAGAATGACCGCCATCGAAGCGCCCGCCCCCTCGCGCGCGCTGTTCTGGACGATCGTGCCGCCCATCGCGCTCCCCGTGTTCCTCGCGGCGGCCGATGGGACGGTGGTGGCCACGGCGCTGCCGGCGATCGGCGCTTCGCTCGGGCATGTGGAGCTGCTGTCCTGGGTGATCGTGGCCAACCTGATCGCCGGCACCATCGCCGCGCCCGCGTACGGGCGGCTTGGCGACCTGTTCGGGCGGCGGCGGATGATGCTGGTCTCGCTGGCCGTGTTCCAGGGCGCCGCCTTGCTCTGCGCCGCCTCCGGCGGCATGGGGATGCTGCTCGGCGCGCGGGTCTTGCAGGGCTTGGGGGGTGGGGGGCTCATGACCCTGGCCCAGGCGCTGATTGGCCAGCACGTGCCGGCACGCGCGCGGGGCTCGTACCAGGGATACCTCGCCGGCTGCATTGTCGCCGGGTCGGGCTTCGGTCCGGTCGCGGGCGGGATGCTGACTCAAGCCTTCGGCTGGCAGGCGGTGTTCCTGGCCTATATCCCGGTCGGGCTCGCCGCCATGGTACTGGTCGCGCGGCTGCCGTCCGACGCGCGCCACGGCGGGCCGGTTTCAGTCGATGGGGCGGGGATGCTGCTGCTCGCCGCCTCCGTCGTGCCGCTGCTCATCGCCGTCTCGCGCCTGCAACGCCCGGACCCGTCCAGTCTGCCCCTGACCTTCGGCATCGGAGCGGTGGCCGTGGCGATGGGCGCGGCGCTGGTCTGGCAGCAGCGGCGCGTGCCGAACCCGGTGCTGGCGCTACCGCTGCTGCGGCATCCGGCGTTCTGGCGGTCCGATGCCATGTCATTCTGCTCGGGCGCCTCGCTGACCGCGATGGTCACGTTCCTGCCGATCTATTTCGAGATCGTGCTCGGCGCCTCGCCGGGACAAGCCGGGCTGATGCTGCTGCCGCTGACGCTCAGCGTCAGCTCGGGCTCGGTGCTGACGGGATGGCTGATCTCGCGCACCGGGCGGACCGCCGTGTTTCCCGCGTGCGGCCTGGCGGTAACGGCGGCCAGCTTGGTGGCGCTGGCTCTCTGGGCGCCGGTGATGGGCCAAACCGCCCTCGCGGCGACGCTTGCCATTGGCGGCCTGTGCCAAGGCAGCGCCATGCTGACGGCGCAGGTGACGGTGCAGATCGTCACCCAACCGCGCCAGCTTGGCGCCGCCGCCGGATCGGTCCAGCTCGCCCGCGCGCTGGGCTCGGCGATCGGCGCCGCGGTCGCGGGCGCTGTGCTGTTCGGCCTGCTCGCGGTGCAAGGCAGCGACGCGGTGGCACTATTCGCGGCAATGTTGCGGCGCGGCCCTGACGCGCTGGCTGAGCTGCCCGCCCTGCAACGGGCGCGGATCGGCGCCGAGATCACGGCGGCGTTTCGCGGCGTGTTCCTGACCGTCGCCTGTTTTTCCTGCGCCATCGTTGCCGCCGCCTGGACGATGCCCGTCCGTCGGCTGGAGCGCTAGGGGCGCGGCCTGAGCGGACGTCGTGGCCTGAACCATTACCTCCGTTGCTCGAACCTGTACGGACTCGCGCTTTTCATCATTGGATCGAGCGCGAGCCGGTGCTCGATCGGCGGGAAGGCGCGGCTGCGGCAGTCCGGGCGGTCGCACAGGCGGCACGACAGCCCGATCCCGACCTTGGCGCCCTCCAGATCCAGCCCGTCCGCGTAAACAATGTCGGGCGCATGGGTCAGCGCGCAGCCCATCGCCACCACGTGCGTGGGCCGGGGCTCCCCCCAGTGCGCGGCGGGACGGTCCACGGTGCGGGCGAAGCAAAGGAACGCGGCGCCGTCGGGCAGCTCCGCCACCTGCACCTGCACCGCGCCGGGATGGGCGAAGGCGGTGTGAACCACCCAGCGCGGGCACGAGCCGCCATAGCGGGCGAAGGGGAAACCGGCGGCGGAAAAGCGCTTGGAGACGTTGCCGGCCGGGTCGATGCGCAGGAAGAAGAACGGCACGCCGCGCGCGCCCGGCCGCTGCAAGGCGGTCAGCCTATGGCACACCTGCTCGTAGGAAACGCCGAACCGCGCCGCGAGCGCCTCGATGTCGTGGCGGAGTTCCCGCGCGGCCGCCAGCACCGTGTCATAGGGCATCAGCAAGGCCCCCGCGACGTAGTTGAGCAGGCCGACGCGGACCACCATCGCCGCCTCCGGCGAGGTCGTCTCCGCCGCGCGCACCACCCCTTCCACCGTCTCGCGCGCCTCCAGCAATGCGAGCTGGAACGCCATGTGAAAACCCCGACTCTCGCGCGGCAGCGCCTCGGCCAGCGCCAGGCTGCGCGCCGCCGGGTCGTAGCGCCGCTCCGCCCCGCCCAGCGGCTGAACGGAGACGGTGAGGCCATGCGCGCGGCGCAGGCGCTCGGCGATGGCGTGGTTCA
>DATFDN010000349.1:0-2409 GCA_035252035.1 Acetobacteraceae bacterium
GTTGATGCGGATGTTCGACTTCGCGTAGTCGAGGGCCGCCGCCTTGGTGAGGCCGACGATGCCGAATTTCGCGGCGCAGTACGCGGCTTGACCTGCGATGCCCTTGACCCCGGCGCCCGAGGAGGTGTTCACGATCGCTCCGCCCCCTTGCCTCAGCATCAAGGGGATCTCGTGCCTCATGCACAGGAAGACGCCTCGGAGGTCGATGTCGATGATCCGGTCCCATTCCTCTTCCGCGAGGTCGGCCGCCGGCTTCACCGGCTATTCGACGCCGGCGTTGTTGAAGGCGAAGTCGAGGCGCCCAAAGGTCTCGATCGCTTTGTCCAGCGCGGCCTTCACCTCCTCGGCCAGCGTCACGTCGCACCTGACGGCGAGTGCCCGCCCGCCCGCCTCTTCGACCATGCGGGCCGTTTCCTGGTTGCCGTGCTCCGAGATGTCGGCGACCACGACGCTGGCGCCCTCGCGCGCGAACGCCAGCGCGGTGGCGCGGCCGATGCCGTTCGCCGCGCCGGTCACGAAGGCGACCTTGCCCGCGTAGCTTCCACCCTGGTTCGTCATGTCCAGCTCCTTTCCCCTTTCCGCGTTGCTCGTTCAGAGGGGGTCGTAGCCGGGCTTCTTGTACAGCGTGCCCGAATTGCCCAGGATGTCGGGCTTGTAGACTTTCTCGGTCCACTCGCCCGGCTCGATGTCCTCGATGGCGACCGAGACGGCGTCCTCTCCGTTCCCCGTGCTCGCCATGATGGCCTTCGTCACTTCCTTGGCGATCCTGGCTTTCTGCTGTTCGGACCGGCCGGACAGGAGCTTGACGATCACGTGCGGCATGGCCTTGTCCTTCCGCTCAGTATTCCTGGCTCGTGGGCCGGAACAGGATCTCGTTGATGTCCACGTCCTCCGGCTGGCTTATGGCGAACGCGACCATGCCCGGCGAGATGATCGTGGTGCGGACGTTGTACGGCTTGGCCCCCTGCCTGTCATGGCGGCCGCTCAGCGCGGCACAAGCTTGATGGTGGTGGACCGCGCCTCTGGGGTGATCATCGCGTCGAGGTATTGCGCGCCGTAGCGACGATACTTGGCGCGGTACGCGTCATCGATCTGGTCGTTGAGCGCCGGGTCGGCGTCCGCGAAGGCAACGTCTTTCTCGATGCCGCCCGCCTCGATGCGGCCTTCATGCCGTGCCCGAGTGGCGCGGTACCATGCCGCGTTCAGGCCGTAGCCGGATCGGACATAGAGGCCGTCGCCGTGGCGGACCACCCAGATCGTCACCGGCTTGCGCAGCGTGCCATCGCGCCGGCGGGACGCGATCTCCAGTTCCTCTGCCCGTCCGATCTTGTCGAGCTCATCGCTCGTCCAGGTCGTCATTGGCCCGCCCGGTATTGTTCGTCGCTCACCTGTTCCATCCAATCGACGGCCTTGCCGTTGAGCCGTTCCTGGATGGCGATATGGGTTATGGCCGTGGTCGCCGTGGCGCCGTGCCAATGCTTCTCGCCGGGCGCAAACCAGACCACGTCACCCGGCAGGATTTCCTCGACCGGGCCGCCCTCGCGCTGCGCCCAGCCGCGGCCTGCCGTGACGATCAGGGTCTGGCCGAGCGGATGGGTGTGCCATGCCGTGCGCGCGCCGGGCTCGAATGTGACACTCGCGCCGGCGACACGGGCCGGATCGGGCGCGCTGAATAGCGGATCGATACGCACCGTTCCTGTGAAGTACTCCGACGGTCCCTTGCCAGAGGGTTGTGAGCCATTTCGCTTGATTTCCATGATATCCACCGTCATTCCTGGTGTTAGAACGTTTCAAGAATTTCCACCTGCCAACGGTGCCTCTATTTGGCACGGCTCCATTGTGCGATTAGGTGCCAAGGCACGCACAGGCTTATAAGCTGGTTTAATGAATGCCGCGGGAAAACCTTAATGATCTCCTCGCCTTCCTCGCGGTTGCGAAGGAGCGCAGCTTTACACGGGCGGCGGCGCAGCTCGGCGTTTCGCAGTCCGCGCTCAGTCAGACCATCCGGGGGCTTGAGGAACGGCTCGGTCTCCGGCTGCTGACCCGCACCACACGCAGTGTCGCGCCGACAGAGGCGGGCGGACGCCTGCTCCGGACCGTGGGGCCGAAGTTCGACGAGATCGACGCGGAGCTGGCCGCGCTGAGTGAGCTTCGCGACAAGCCCTCCGGCTCAATCCGCATCACGACGCACGAACACGCGGCGGAGTCGGTCCTCTCGCCTGCTCTGGCGAAGCTGCTGCCGGAGTACCCTGACATCAGGGTGGAACTCGTCATCGACTATGGCCTGACCGACATCGTCGCCGAAGGGTATGACGCCGGCATTCGCGTCGGCGAGCAGGTGGCAAAGGACATGATCGCCGTGCGCATCGGGCCGGACATGCGCATGGCGGTCGTCGGTGCGCCTTCCTA
>DATFDN010000350.1:0-3041 GCA_035252035.1 Acetobacteraceae bacterium
ATCGCCGTAATAGGCGCTGGCCACCCACGGGCCGCGCACCTTCAGGTCGCCGAACGCCTTCCCGTCCCAGGGCAGCTCCTCGTCCGCCTCGTTGACGATCTTCATGTCGATGCCGAACAGCGCCCTTCCCTGCTTTAGGCCGAGCCGGACCCGCTCGGCTTGGTTCAGCCCGGCATGGGCGGGCTTCGGACTGTTGTACGTGCCGACCGGGCTCAGCTCCGTCATGCCCCAGCCATGCTCCATGGAGATGCCGTACTCGTTCCCGAACGCCTCGATCAGCAGCGGCGGACAGGCCGAGCCGCCGGTCATGATCCGCTTGACCGTGTGCAGCCGCTCGCCCGAGGCGCGCAGGTGCTGCAACAGGCCAAGCCAGACGGTGGGCACGCCAGCGGAGATCGTGACCCCCTCCTCGTTCATCAGCCGCGCCAGGCTCGCCCCATCGAGATGCCGGCCCGGCATGACCAGCGAGGCCCCGGCCATCGCGGCGCCATAGGGAATGCCCCAGGCGTTGACATGGAACATCGGCACCACCGGCAGAACGCGGTCCATCGCGCGCAGGGCGAGAACGTCGCCCATGTTGATGGCGTAGCCGTGCAGCACCGTGGAGCGGTGGCTGTACAGCACGCCCTTGGGCCGCCCCGTGGTGCCAGAGGTGTAGCACAGCGCCGAGGCGGTGTTCTCGTCGAAGCGCGGCCACGCGTACTCGTCGGGGGACTCGGCCAGCAGCGTGTCCTGGCACAGGAGCCGCATCCCGGCGGGAAGCTGGATCTCGGCCACCTGCGCGGGTCCGGCCATCATCACCACCGCCTGTACGCTCTCCGTCACGCGCGGGGCGATGCGCTCGATCAGCGCGGCGAAGCTCGGATCGACGAACAGCAGCCGGTCCGCCGCGTGATTGATGATGTAGGCGATGTCGTCATCCGACAGGCGCGGATTGATGGTGTGGCAGATCGCGCCCATGCCGGGCACGGCGTAGTAGATTTGCAAGTGTCGGTGATCGTTCCAGCCGAGCGTGCCGACACGGTCGCCCGGCTCGATCCCCAGGGCTTGCAGCGCACGCACCAGCCGGCGCGCGTCCCGCTCGATCCCCGCCCAGGTTGTGCGGTGCAGCGCGCCGTCGCTGGTCCGGGCGACGATCTCGGTCGCGCCATGGTGCCGCGCGGCGTGGGCGAGCACCGAGGAAATCATCAACGGATGCTCCTGCATCAATCCCTTCATGAACGCACCCTCTGGCTTTGCCGGCACTCTCGCGTGCCTTATCCCTGGCGTCCATACGTGCTTTGCTGACCGGATTGTAAGGAGGTACGTGGATGGAATACCGCCTCGCCCTGATCGTCGGCGCCGGCAGCGGCCTGTCGGCCTCGCTCGCGCGGCTGCTCTCGCGCCACAACCTGCAAGTGGCCCTGGCGGCGCGCAACCCGGACAAGCTTGCCCCCCTCTGCGCCGAGACCGGAGCCGCCTCGTTCGCCTGCGAGACGGCCGAGCCGGAGGAGGTCGCCGGGCTGTTCGATGCCGTCGTCGCGTCGCTCGGCGAACCCGACGTGGTGATCTACAACGCGAGCGCGCGGGCGCGCGGCCCGTTCACCGAGCTTGTGCCCGAGCAGGTGGCGCGCGCCATCGCGGTCTCCGCCTTCGGAGGCTTCCTGGTCGCCCAGCAGGCGGCGCGGCTCATGCTGCCGGCGGGGCGCGGGGCCATCCTGTTCACCGGCGCCTCAGCCAGCGTCAAGGGCTATCCGCAATCGGCGCCGTTCGCGATGGGCAAGTTCGCGCTGCGCGGCCTGGCGCAGAGCATGGCGCGCGAGCTTTCGCCCAAGGGCATCCATGTCGCGCATTTCGTCATCGACGGCGCGATCCGCAATCCAGGGATCGCCGAGCCGCCGGACGCGCCCGACTCCATGCTCGACCCCGACGCGATCGCCGAGACCTACTGGCACGTGCTGAACCAGCGCCGCAGCGCCTGGACTTGGGAGGTCGAGTTGCGCCCCTGGGTGGAACGGTTTTAGCCTCTCCCCAACCAATGGGGGGACGCGCGATGATCTACGAGCTGCGCATTTACGACTGCGTGCCCGGCCGGCTGCCGGACCTGCTGAAGCGGTTCGACACAATCACCCTGAGGTTGTGGGACAAGCACGGCATCAGGCAGGCCGGGTTCTGGACCACCCTGATCGGCGAGAACAACCAGCGGCTCTACTACCTGCTCTCCTGGGACTCGCTCGCCGAGCGCGAGACGAAGTGGAACGCCTTCGCCGCCGACCCGGACTGGCTCAGCGCCCGCGCCCAAACCGAGGCGAACGGAGCGATCGTGGCGCGGGTGACGAACGAGATCCTGCAACCGACCGCCTTCTCCGCGGTGCGCTGAACCGGCGCACGCGCGCCGGACGCGTCACTAGTATGGCTTCTCGGCAACGATGCCGTTCGGCGGTCGGTGCATCACCGGAAAGTTACCATTGGTGGCACCCTGGTACCATTGGCTGCACGCATGTTCATGTCACTGTCGAGATCACGACGATAACGGGGGGACGAATAATGCGGAAATGGCTGATCCCATGCGCGGCCGCGGCGGCGCTGCTGGCCGGCTGCACCCAGCAGACCACGGGTGAGTCTGCACTCGGCACGAATGTGCCGCTGGGGTCGGCGAGCAACCTCGCCGGCGCGGCGCCTCCCGGAACTCAGGTGTGGCGGGCGCCGGACATCGCGCAATACCCGGCGACCGGGTACTACGTGGCGCCGGTGAAGGTCGATACCGGCCCAGAGGCCCAGTTCTCCAGCGGGGTGGACCCGGCGCAGGTCGCGGCGATGCTGACCGAGGACGTGCGGCGCGCGCTCGGCCGGCGCTTCCGGGTGGTGAACGCGCCGGGTCCGGGCACGCACACATTCGAGCTGACGCTCGTTCGGTTGGTCGTCCCGCATCCGGTGTACATCGCCAACGGTCCCTATCCGTGGGCCAACGCCGTCGTCGGAATGCCGAACGCCGATTTGTCGGGCGGCGGGGAGATGCTGGTCGCGGGCAAGTCCGTCTTGTCCTCGACGGGCAAGCTGCT
>DATFDN010000351.1:0-15868 GCA_035252035.1 Acetobacteraceae bacterium
GCGCCTCGCGGATCAGCGCGAGGCCGTCCATGCCGCCCGGCATGGTGAGGTCCGTCACCAGCACGTCCACCTCCTGTTCCTGTCCGGCTCCCATCGCCGCCAGCGCCGCGCCCGCGTCGGGGGCCGGGAGCACGGCGTAGCCCGCCTCCTCCAGCTCCTGGGCGAGCGTTTCGCGCACCATGGCCTCGTCATCGACGAGCAGCACCCGTCCCGCCGCGCCCGCGCCCGCCCCCGGCGGCGCTTCGCGCAAGGGGAGATCGGGACGCGCGATGGCGGGCGGGGCATCCCCTGCCTGGGGCAGCCAGAGCGTGACCGTCGTCCCGCGCCCCAGCGCGCTCTCGACGTGCAGCGCCCCGCCCGACTGCTCGGCGAAGCCTTGCGCCATGGGGAGGCCCAGCCCGGTACCCTTGCCGTGCGGCTTGGTGGTGAAGAACGGCTCCATCACCCGCGCGAGCGTCGCCTGATTCATGCCAGTGCCGGTGTCCTTCACGCACACCCGCACATAGCGACCGTGCGCCAGTCCCGCCGGGTGCGGTGCGTCGCCGTCCACCGTGACGGAATTGGCGGCGAGGGTGAGCGTGCCGCCATCCGGCATCGCGTCGCGCGCGTTGGTGGCTAAATTCACCAGCGCCGTCTCCAACTGTCCCTTGTCGGCCAGCAGCTTCGGCAGTCCCGGCGCGACATCCAAGCGCACGGCGACACTGGCGCCGAGCGCGTGGGTCAGGATGTCCTGCAAGCCCTCGAACAGCGCCGCCACATCCACCGGCTCGGCCCGCAGATCGCCCCGGCGGGCGAAGGAGAGCAGGCGGCGGGTGATGGAGGCGCCGCGCGCGACCGCCTCCAGCACCATCTTGGCCAGGCGCCGCGTGCTCTCGGGGTCGCGGGCGCGCCTCTCGATCAGCATGGTCCCGCCCTGCACCGCTTGCAGGACGTTGTTGAGGTCGTGCGCGATCCCCCCCGCGAGCTGGCCGAGCGCCTGCATCCGCTCGGCGTGCGCGGCGCGTGCCTGCGCCGCCTCGCGCGCCGCGACCTCCGCCTCGACCCGCGCCTCCAGGCTCTGGGTCAGGCGGCGCAGCTCCTCCTCCAGCACATAGCGGTCGTGGATGTCGGTGCAGGTGCCCACCCAGCGGTGGATCGCCCCGTCCGCCTCGCGCGAGGGCAGGGCGCGGACCATGTGCCAGCGCCAGGCGCCGTCGTGGCGGCGGAACCGGTACTCGGCGAGATACGGCGAGCCGGTCCGCACCGCTTCGTTCCAGGTGTTCGAGGCCCGCGCCGCGTCGTCCGAGTGCAAGATCTCCACCCAGCGATCGTCGAGCAAGTCCTCCCGCTTGCGGCCGGTGTAGGCGCAGAAGCCTTCGTTGACGTAAGTGTTCTTCCCCGCCGCCGTGGCGACGAACAGCATCCCCGGCAGCGCGTCGGCGGTGGCGCGGAACCGCGCCTCGGACCGGCGCAGCGCCTGCTCGCGCGCCAGCGCCTCGCTCACGTCGGTGTTGACGCCGAGCCAGCGCCGTATCCGGCCGTCCGCGCCCCGCACCGGGACGATGCGAGTCAAGAACGGGCGGAACTGGCCGTCCGCGCCGCGCAGCGGGAAGGTCATCTCGAACGGGGTGCCGGTCGCGATCGAGGCCCGCCAGCGCTCCAGCACGAAGGGCAGCACGTCCGGGTCATGCACGGACCGCCAGCCCCAGCCCTCCATTTGCTCGTGCGTGGTGCCGGTGTACTCGTGCCAGCGCCAGTTGTACCAGTAGATGTGCCCGTCCGGATCGGCCATCCAGCACAGCGTCGGGATGCCGTCGGCCAGGGTGCGGAACTCGTCGGCGGTCCGCTCCAGCGCCGCCTCGGCCCGCGCCTGTTCGACGACGGCCCAGGTGCGCGCGGCCACCTCCTCGACCAGACGCACCTCCTCCCCGGTCCAGGGGCGGGGGTCGCGATGGTTGACGTAGAGAGTCGCGCGCAGCGCGCCCTCGCGCACCAGCGGCACCGTGACGATCGAGCGCGTGCCGAGGGCCAGGTGCGCCGCGCTGGCGCCCCGCGTGCGCGGGTCGGACGCCGCGTCCGCGACCACCACCGTCCGCCCAGCGCGCAGCTCCTCGACGATCGCCGGCCCGAACTCCGCCAGGACATGCGTGCCGAGGGCGGGCGGAACCGTTCCGTCGGTGTGCTCGTGCGAGACCGTGATCCTCCCGCCCGGCTCGTCCACCTCGCCATAGCCGGTCCGGCTGACCCCGAGATGGGTGCCGAGCAGTTCCGCGGCTTCCGCCATGGCCTCGCGGGGCGCCGCGTGCAGCCGGTCGGCGAGCGCCATTAGGAAGGCTTGGCGGCGCTCCGCCTCGCGCCGGGCGGTGCTGTCGGTGCTGATGCAGACCAGCCCGAACACCGTCCCGGCCGGGTCGCGAAGCGGCGCCTTGGTGGACTGCCACACCCGCCGCGTCCCATCGGGCGAGGTGTAGGGTTCGTCGATACTCTCCGTCGCGCCGGCCGCGATGATGCGGAGATCAGTGCCGAGGTGGGCGGCGCCTTCCTCGGGATCGTCCGCGTATTCGGCGGCGGTGCGCCCGAGCACGGCTTCGGCCGGCTTGCCGATCAACGCGAGCGTCGCGGGATTGGCGTAGAGCATCCGGCCCTTGGTGTCCTTGGCGTAGATGAGGTCGGGCGACGACGCCCCGATTGCTTCGAGCAGCGCGGCGGTGCGCCGCGCTTCCGCCTCGCCCTCGACACGCGCGGTGATGACCTCGGAGAACAGCATGAGACCCCCGATCGCCCCGTCCTCCTGGCGCCAGGGCTGGATCTCCCAGCGGACCCAATCCGTGTGCCCGGTCGCGCGCGGGAACGGGTCGGCCTCGCAGGTCTCCACCGCACCTGCCAGACAGCGCGCGTGTGCGTCGCGCCAGCGCGGGGGGAGATCGGGAAAGATCTCGTAGTGGCTGCGCCCGATGATGTCCTGCTCGGGCAGGCCATAGCTGCCGAGGAAGCGCCGGCTCGCGGCGAGATAGCGCATGTCGCGGTCGAACATGGCGATCGGGGCGGGGGTGTGCTCGATGAACAGCCGCAGCCGCGCCTCGGCGGCGGTGAGCTGGGCATTGCTCTCGCGCAGACGCCCCTCCGCGCGCCGCACGGTCGAGGCGGCGATCCAGGTGAGGAGTATCGAGACGCACGCGGCCGCGAGGGCGAGCAATGCCGGGCTGAACCAGGGATCGTAGAAGCTCGCGCGGGCGCCCCAGACGGCGAACGCGCCCGCGAGGAAGGGCAGGAACAGCGCGAGGGGCACCAGCCGCGCGAGCACGCCATGCGCCACCGGGCGATCGGCGAAGGCGCGGCCCCATCCGAGCTCCGGCATCGTCCGCAGGATCGCCGCCGCCAGGAGCCCCAGGGCGGCGGCGGTGTGGAGCGCCACCGTGGCGGAGGGGCCGAAGCTGTAAAGACCCTCGACCTGGTAGGCGTAGCCGGCGAGGCTGAGATAGCCCACCCCGGCCGGCACGACGGCGAGCAGGTGCGCGAGGCCGGCTGGACGTGGCGCGCGCTCGGCCCAGGCGAGGAGTAGGACCGCGGCGCCCGTGCAGGCGAGCGCGGCGGCCGTCGCGGGCGACATGCGCCCCGGATAGGGCGGGGAGGTCGTGTTCGGGTCGGGGAACAGGAATTGATCGATACCGAGCGGCGTGCCGGACACATACTCGACGAGGGTAAGCAGCCCGAGCAGGCAGGCGAACGCACCCGCCGCCAAGGCGAGGCCCCGCCGCCAAAACCCCCCGCCCTCGCTTGGTATGAGCAGCAGGCCCGCGCCGCTGGCGATCAGGCCAAGCGCGGTGTTGGCCTTCATCGTGGTCAGGCCGGGCAGGACCGATTTCAGCTCCGGTATGCCAAGTGTCCAGCCGAGCAGGGCGGCGGCGCCAATCAGCGCGGGGCAGAGTGCGAGCACGCGGCGCGTGGCGGCACGCGAAGTCACGGGAGTGGCCGGCATTCCTGATCCAGATGGCGCGCGAGTCAATCGCGATAGGGAGCGAGCAAGTCTTTTACCGGCGCCGGGACGCCGGCCCTAAGCATTTTTCGGTGCCGGCGCCACCCTCACCCGGCGCAGCGCGCCGACCTCTCCCGCTCTGGCGGGAGAGGTCGCGGAGCGGAGCGACGCGGGTGAGGGTGGCGCGGGCGAGCCTCACCCCCTGGGCCAAGGGGGCGGAGCGCGCTAACAATCCCCCATGAAGCCCGGCATCTATCGTACCCCCGACACCGACCGCGTGATCTACGGCACGGCGTTTCCCGAGGCGCTGGCGGCGGAGGTGGAGCGGCTGGAGGCGCGCGCCGCGCTGGTTCTCGCCTCCGGCACGCTGGCGCGGGAGACTGATACGCTGGAGCGTGTCCGGGCCGCGCTGGGCGACCGCTTGGCGGGCGTCTTCACGCGCGTCGGCGCGCACACGCCCCGCGCCGATGTCGTTGCCGCCGCCGCCGAGGCGCGCGCGGCGAAGGCCGACTTGCTGGTGACGGTGGGCGGCGGGTCGGTGACGGACGCGGCCAAGATGGTGGGGCTGTGCCTTGGCAACGGCGTGACCGATCCGGCCCAGCTCGATCCCTTCGCGGCGACCATCGCGCCGGACGGCACCACGCGCCGCCCGCCCACGGCACCGCCTGGGCTGCGCGCCGTCGCCATCCCCACCACGCTCTCGGCGGGCGAGTACAGCTGGTTCGCGGGCTGCACCGACACCGCGCGGCGGGTAAAGCAGAGCTTCGGGCATCCGCTGATGGTGCCGCGCAGCGTGATCCTCGATCCGGCGCTGACCCGCCTCACGCCGGAATGGCTGTTCCTCTCCACCGGCATCCGGGCCGTGGACCACGCCGCGGAGGGTGTGTGCTCGCCCGAGGCCCAGCCTTTCGCTGACGGCGCCTCGCTGCACGCGCTGCGCCTGCTCGGCCCTGGGCTGCGCGGGGTCAAGGCCGATCCCGCCGACGTGGGGGCCCGGCTCGCCTGCCAGCTCGGCGCCTGGATGTCGATGATCGGCGTGCAGAACGGGGTGCCGATGGGCGCGAGCCACGGCATCGGCCACGTCCTGGGCGGCACCGCCGGCGTGCCCCACGGCTACACCTCCTGCGTCATGCTGCCGCATGTGCTGCGCTACAACGAGGCGGTGAACGCCGACAGGCAGGCTTGGGTGAGCGAGGCCCTGGGCCAGCCCGGCCGCCCGGCGGCCGATGTGCTGGCCGAGCTGGTCGCGGCGCTGGGCCTGCCGGGGCGGCTGCGCGACGTGGGCGTGCGGGAGGACCAGCTCGATCGGATCGCGGAGACGTCGATGCGCGACCGCTGGGTTCACACCAATCCACGCAAGATCGAGGGACCGGCGACGGTCAGGCTGTTGCTGGAGGCGGCCTGGTAGACAGCCCTACGCCGCGATCAGCCGCACCGGCAGATGCGCCAGCGCGCGCAGCGTGTTGTTGTAGCGGCGGCGCGGGGGCGCGGTGATCTCGATGGCGGCCGCCTTGCGCGCCAGCGCGCCGAGCACGGCTTCGCCCTCCAGCCGCGCCAGAACCTGGCCGACGCAACCATGGATGCCGGTGCCGAAGCCGACATGGCCAGCGCTGCGCCGGGTGATGTCGTACTCGTCCGGGTTCCCCCAACGGCGCGGATCGCGATTGGCGGCGCCCAGGAACATCAGCACCTTCTCGCCCTCGGCTACCGGCACGCCCCCGATCTCCGCCGCGCGCGTCGAGGTGCGGAAGAAGGTCTGGACCGGGCTCTCGTAGCGCACCGCCTCCTCGAAGGCGGCGCGCGCCAGGCCGGGCTCGGCGCGCAGGCGCTGGAACTGTTCCGGGAACCGCGCCAGGCAGTAGATGGCCGCGCCCAGTCCGCTGACCGTGGTATCGACCCCAGCGGTCAGCAGCGAGCGCACCACGATCGGGGCCTCGTCAGCCGTGAGTTCCCCCCGGTCCGCGGCCTCATGGATCGCGGCGCCGAACCCCTCGGGCGCGAGCGCGGCGCGCTGGGATTGCGCCTGCACCCATTCCAGCACCGGCTCGGCGTCCCTGACCGCGTCGGCGAAGAACTGATTGCGCGGGCCGAAGGAGTTGAACACCATGTTGCCATATGGCAACAGGAAGCGACGGTTCTCGCGCGGCATTCCCATCGCGTCGGGAAACACGGTGAGCGGGTAGGCTTCCGCCAAGTCGGAGATCGCGTCGAAGCCGCCGCGCGCCAACAGCGCGCCGATCAACGCCTCGGCCGCGCTCTCGAAGCCTCGCCGCAGCCGCCGCAGCGCCGCCGGCGACAACACGCCGTCGAGCACCTTGCGCGTGCGGTCATGCAGCGGCGGGTCGGTCTCCAGCACCAGGCTGGGAAGGCGCCAGGGCTTCTCCCTCACGAAATCCGCGAGCCCGACTCCGCGCGCCGAGGAGAAACTCCGCCAGTCGGCCAGCACCGCCTGCACCTCCGCGTGGCGCGCCACGGCGAGGACGCCGTAGCGCGAGAGGCGCACCACCGGGCCAGCCTCGCGGAGCGCCGCGTGAGCGGGGAAGGGGTCTTCGAAGAAATCCGCCGAGAAGGGGTCGATGTCGAGTGTGGGAATGGTCATCGCCAACGCTCCTCCGCTCAGTTCCTCCCCGCCCGCGGGGGCCGATGGCGGTCACACCTCTCCCGCGAGCGGGAGAGGTGGAGCGTGGTTGCGGGCGCCTGCTACATTCCCCCGGCTAAGCCGCCCGCCTGGCCAGCATCCCCTGGGCGATCAGCGTCTCGGCGATCTGCACGGCGTTCAGCGCCGCGCCCTTGCGCAGGTTGTCGGAAACGCACCAGAAGGACAGGCCGTGCTCAACCGTCGGATCCCTGCGGACGCGGCTGACGTACACGGCATCCTCGCCGGCCGCCTCCAAGGGCGTCACGTAGCCGCCGTCCTCGCGCTGATCGACCACCTCCACACCGGGCGCCTCGCGCAACGCGGCGCGGGCCTCGGCCACCGTCACCGGCTGCTCGAACTCCACGTTCACCGCCTCGCCGTGGCCGATGAAGACGGGCACGCGCACGCAGGTGGCGTGAACCGGGATGTCGGGGTCGAGGATCTTGCGGGTCTCGACCGCCATCTTCCACTCTTCCTTCGTCGAGCCGTCCTCCATGAACTTGTCGATGTGGGGGATGCAGTTGAAGGCGATCTCCTTGGTGAACTGCTCGGGCGGGCTGGATTCGTGGACGAACACCGCCTTGGTGTGGCCGAACAGCTCGTCCATCGCCTCCTTGCCCGCGCCGGAGACCGACTGGTAGGTGGCGACCACCACCCGCTTGATCCGGAAGCGGTCATGCAGCGGCTTCAGCGCGACCACCATCTGGATGGTGCTGCAATTCGGGTTGGCGATGATGTTGCGCCGCGCGAACTTCTTGAGGGCCTGCGGGTTGACCTCCGGCACCACCAGCGGAACGTCCGGCTCCATGCGGAACTGGCTGGTGTTGTCGATCACCACGCAGCCCGCCGCCGCGGCGCGCGGGGCGTGGACCGCCGAGACCGAGGCGCCGGGGCTGAACAGGGCGATGTCCCAGCCGTGGAAGTCGAAGCTGTCCAGCGGCTTGACCTTCAGCACCCGCGCGTCGCCGAACGAGACCTCGGCGCCCGCCGACCGGCCGGATGCGACCGCGGCCACCTCGTCGGCCGGGAAGCGGCGCTCGGCCAGGGTTTTCAGCATCTCGCGCCCGACCGCCCCGGTGGCGCCGACGACCGCGACCCTGTAGCCCATTTCGCTCTCTCCTTCCGGCGCGGCCCCGTGCCGCGCGCCGCCCGGAGTTACAGGCGCGCGGCACGGGCCGCAAGCATCGCGTGCCGATCGCCCTCAGGGGACGACGAAAGGCTTGGCAGCCTGTGCTTGCAGAAGCACGGCGAAATCGGCCGCGCGCATCGGCCGGGCGAAATGGAAGCCTTGGAACAGGGTGCAGCCCATCGCGCGCAGGGTCCGCATTTCGGCGAGTGTCTCGATACCCTCGGCGACCACGGCGATGCCCAAGCCGTGGGCAAGCTCGATCAAGGCCCGGCAGATCGCCCGGCTGTTGCTCGCGGTGTCGATCCCGCTGACGAACTCGCGCGCGATCTTCAGCTTGTCGAAGGGTAGGTTCAGGAGATAGCTCAGGTTGGAGTATCCGGTCCCGAAATCATCGATCGTGACGCCGATCCCGAGCGCGCGCAACTGGTCGAACACGGCGCGGGTCCGCGCCTGGTCGGTCATGGCCACCGTCTCGGTCACTTCGATCTCCAGGCGTCCTGGGTCCACCTGTTCGGCGGCGAGGGTCCGGCGGATCAGCGCGACCGTGTCCGGGGCGTGGATTTCGCTGGCCGAGAGATTGACCGCCAGCCGGATGGCATCGAACCCATGCACCAGCCAATCATGCAAATGGCGCGCGGCGGTCCGCAGCACCCATCGCTCGATCGCGCCAAGAATCCCGCTGGTCTCCGCGATCGGCAGGAACGAGCCGGGCAGGAGCAGCCCGCGCTCGGGATGGCGCCAGCGGATCAGCGCCTCCGCCGCGACGATCCGGTTCGCGCGCACGTCCACCACCGGCTGGAAATGCAGCACGAACTCGTCGTGCTCCAACGCCCGGCGCAATTCCTGCTCCAGCGACAATCGCCGGCGCACCGCGTCGCGGCACGCCGGCGAGAAGAAGACGGGACCGGCCTCCGCGCCGGGAGCGGCGGTCGCGCCGGCGCTGACCGCGTTGTTGACGAGGGACGCGGCGTCGGTGCCATCCTCGGGATAGAGCGCCACCCCGCAGCTAAGCTGCGGCACAAAGCGCAGTCCATCGGAACTGATCTCGCGCCGCAGCGCCCGCAGCGCCGCCCCGGCCCGCGGCGCCACGCGATCCGGGTCGCTCCCGTTCAGCCAAAAGGCGAAGCGGTGGGCCGCTAGGCGCGCGAGCGGCACCCCCGCGCCCACTGCGCGCTCGAAGGCGCGCGCGAAGCGGCGGATGAGCGTGTCACTCGCCTGCTGGCCGAAGGCCGAGGCGAGGGCATCGTAATTGCGCACGGTGAGTACGCAGAGCGCCCCCCGTGCCGTGTGACAGGCCAATGCCGCGTCGAGATCGCGCAGCAGCTTCTCGCGGTTGGGCAGGCCAGTCACCTGGTCGAAGCTCGTCAGTTCGGCCAGCGTGGCATCCAGCTTGCCCAGCGTCTGCACGGCGTCCCCCATCAGCGTGCCGACTTCGTCCGTATAGTGCGTGGGAAGGCTGGGCAGGGTGCGGCGGGTCGCGTAGGCGCGCAGCGCCCGCGAGGTCTTGATGATCGGTCTTAGCAATTGGTCGAGGGCGAAAAGTGTGAGCACCGTGCCAGCCAGCGTGGCAACCAGCGCCACTCCCAGCACCTCCATGGCCAGACGCGGGCTGATCGGCGCCCGCTGGAAGAAATAGCCGATCAACGCGAGCAACGGGATGTGCGTGCCGATGAAGGCGACCAGCATGATCTTGTACCGGTAACGACAGTTCACCACCGTCGATACGGCGCGATAAATCCAGAGATCGTCCATCCACCAAGCAATTCGAGAGGCGCTGTGGGAAAGTCGCGTTCATGCGCCGAAGACAACCTTCACGATAACTTCCCCTGGTTCACGCAATCAAGCGCCCCCAGGCAAGCGCCCCCAGGCAAGCGCCCTGGATGACCAGTCCTCCCAGATGGGCTAGGAGAAGGGGGCCGAGCCATGCCGGCCTGGCTTGAGACATGGGGGACGGGCGAGATGCGCGAAATCGGGCACTTCATCGCGGGCCGCGTGGTCGCTGGCGGCGGTGGGCGGTTTGGTGAGGTGTTCAACCCAGCCTCGGGCGAGGTGTCGGCCAAGGTCGCGCTCGGCTCTGCCACCGCGGTCGATCAGGCGGTCACGGCCGCCGCCAAGGCGTTCCCCGCCTGGTCCGCCACCCCGCCGCTGCGGCGCGCGCGGGTGATGTTCCGCCTGCGCGACCTGCTGGAGCGCGACCGCGCGAAGCTTTCCGCCGCCATCACCGCCGAGCACGGCAAGGTGCTGTCGGATGCCGATGGCGAGGTGCAGCGCGGGCTGGAGGTCGTGGAATTCGCCTGCGGGATGCCGCATCTGCTGAAAGGCGAATTCACCGAGCAGGTGGCGAGCGGCGTGGACGCCTGGTCGGTGCGCCAGCCGCTCGGCGTCGTGGCCGGCATCACGCCGTTCAACTTTCCGCTGATGGTGCCGCTCTGGATGGTCCCGGTGGCGCTCGCCGCTGGAAATTGCTTCATCCTCAAGCCCTCCGAGAAAGATCCGTCGGCGTCGCTCCTGCTCGCCGAGCTGCTGGCCGAGGCCGGCCTGCCCGAGGGCGTGTTCAATGTGGTGCAGGGCGCCCGCGAGGCCGTGGAGGCGATCATCGCCCATCCCGGCATCAGCGCGATCAGCTTCGTGGGCTCCACCCCGATCGCCAGGCTGATCCACCGGGCGGGAAGCGAGCAGGGCAAGCGCGTCCAAGCCCTAGGCGGGGCGAAGAACCATCTCGTCGTGATGCCGGACGCCGATCTCGACGACGCGGCCGACGCGCTGATGGGCTCGGCCTATGGCGCGGCGGGGGAGCGCTGCATGGCGGTCTCCGTCGCGGTCGCCGTCGGCGGGGCGGGGGACCGGCTGATCGAGCGGCTGGAGCCGCGCATCCGCGCCCTCAAGATCGGGCCGGGGACCGATCCGGAGGCGGAGATGGGGCCGCTGGTGACGCGCGAGCATCGCGAGAAGGTCTCCGGCTACATCGACGCCGGGACGCGCGAGGGCGCGGCTCTCGTCGTCGATGGGCGGGGGCTCAAGCTGCAAGGCTACGAGAACGGGTTTTTCCTGGGCGGCAGCCTGTTCGATCGCGTGCAGCCGGGAATGCGGATCTACCAGGAGGAGATATTCGGCCCGGTGCTCGACGTGGTGCGCGCCCCGGACCTTGGCGCGGCGCTGCGCCTGGTCAACGAGCATCCGTTCGGCAACGGCGTCTCGATCTACACGGCGAACGGCGGCGCGGCGCGCGACTTCGCCGAGAACGTGCAGATCGGCATGGTCGGCGTGAACATCCCGATCCCCGTGCCAATGGCCTTCCACAGCTTCGGCGGCTGGAAGAACTCGCTGTTCGGCGACCACCACATCTACGGGCCGGAGGGCGTGCGCTTCTACACCCGCTACAAGGCGATCACCCAGCGCTGGCCCACCGCCGGCCGGCCGGGGGCGCAGTTCGTGATGCCCACGGGGCGGTAGGGGCCACTCGCACGGGAGGAGGGCGTCATGCGGTTCACGATCAACGGGCGGGAGGTCGAGGCTGAGTTCGACGTGCGCACGTCGCTGCTCGACCTCCTGCGCGACCACCTGGGCCTGACAGGGTCCAAGAAGGGCTGCAACCAGGGCGCCTGCGGGGCCTGTACGGTGCTGGTCGAGGGTGAGCGGATCAACGCGTGCCTGGCCCTCGCCGCGCAGTACCAAGGGCGGTCGATCACGACGGTGGAAGGTCTGGCCACTGGCGGCGCGCTCCATCCGCTGCAACGCGCCTTCATCGAGCATGACGGCTTTCAGTGCGGCTACTGTACGCCCGGCCAGCTCTGCTCGGCGGTCGGCATGGCGGGCGAGGTCGAGCGCGGCGTGCCGAGCGCGGTGACGGCGGATCTCGGGGCCGAGGCGATCGCGCTCGACCGCGACGAGTTGCGCGAGCGAATGAGTGGCAATCTGTGCCGCTGCGGCGCCTACAACGGCATCGTCGAGGCTGTCAGCGCCACTTTCGCGGGCGTGGAGAAATCGACGTGACCCCGTTCACCTACGCGCGCGCCGAGAATGTGCCGGGTGCGATCCGACTCGCCGGCCAGGCGCCCGGCACCAAGTACCTGGGCGGCGGCACCAACCTCGTTGACTTAATGCGCGAGGCGGTGGAGCGGCCCGAGGCGCTGGTGGACATCACCGGCCTGTCGCGGCAGATCGAGCCGCGGGCGGACGGCGGCATCCGGATCGGCGCGGGAGTCTCCAACACCGCCGTCGCGGCGGACCGGGCGGTGCGGACGCGCTTCCCCGCGCTCGCCCGCGCGATCCTCGCCGGTGCGTCCGGGCAGATTCGCAACATGGCGACGGTGGGCGGCAACATCTTGCAGCGCACCCGCTGCACTTACTTCTATGACGACGGCGCGCGCTGCAACAAGCGCGCGCCGGGCGCCGGGTGCGACGCGATCGACGGCTTCAACCGCATCCACGCAATTCTCGGCGCCTCGCCGGCGTGCGTGGCCACGCACCCGTCGGACATGTGCGTGGCGCTGGCCGCGCTCGACGCCGTGGTGCATCTCGAAGGGCCGGAGGGGCCGCGCGCGCTGAGACTGGTCGATCTGCACCGGCTGCCCGGCGGCCGGCCGGACATCGAGACCGAGCTCAAGCCCCGCGAGCTGATCACCGCGGTCGAGCTGCCGCCGCTGCCGTTCGCGGTCCGCTCCACCTACCGCAAGGTGCGCGACCGGGCGAGCTATGCCTTCGCGCTCGTCTCCGTGGCGGCGGCGGTGGACATCGAGGGCGGGACAATGAGGGACGCGCGGCTAGCGCTGGGCGGGGTCGCGCACAAGCCATGGCGTGCCTGGGCCGCCGAAGCGGCCCTACGTGGCGCGCTCACGACCGAGGCGAGCTTCCGCGCCGCCGCCGAGGCGGAGCTGAGGGACGCGGCGCCGCTGCGCGACAACGCCTTCAAGGTCGAGCTTGCCAAGCGCGTCATCGTCGCCACCTTGGCCCAACTGACGGGGGGAGCGACGCCGTGAGCCTTGCCGAGCAGGCCATGAAGGCCGCCATCCGCCTCGCGCCCGAAAGCTGGCTGCCCGGCGGCACGCCCGACCCCTTGGCGGCGCGCAAGCACGGCGCCCTCGGCGCCCCGGTGTCGCGCGTGGACGGGCCGCTCAAGGTCATGGGCCAGGCGCGCTTCGCCGCCGAGGTTCCGCTCCCCGGCATGACGTACGCCGCGCTGGTCCACGGCACGATCGCGCGCGGCCGCATCGCCGCGCTCGACACCGGAGCGGCCGAGGCCGCGCCCGGCGTCGTGCTGGTGATGACCCACCGCAACGCGCCGCGCATGAAGTCGCCGCCGGTGTTCATGTCCGCGCCGAAGGCGGCGGGGCCGAGCGACCTGCCCGTCATGCAGGACGACGAGATCCACTGGAACGGCCAGGCGGTCGCGGTGGTGCTGGCGGAGACGCCGGAGCAGGCCGACCACGCCGCGTCCTTGGTGCGCGTGGCCTACGCCGCGGCCCCGGCTGTGACGGCGTTCGACGAGGCCAAGCGCCGGGCGCACCCACCCGCGAGCATCCTGGGCGAGCCGGCGTCGCTTGAGACCGGCGATGCGGAAGCGGCGCTGCGAGGAGCGGCGTTCAAGGTCGATCGGACCTACCGCACCCCACGCTATAACCACAACGCGATCGAGTTGCACGCCGCGACGGTCACATGGGAGGGCGACACGCTTGTCGTCCACGACGCGTCGCAGCTCGTGGACGCGACGGCCTGGACGCTCGCCCAGGTGTTCGGGCTGCGGGAAGACCAGGTCCATGTCCTATCGCCCTTCGTCGGCGGCGGATTCGGCGGCAAATGCTTGTGGGACCACCAGATCCTCGCGGCCGCCGCGTCGAAGCTGGCGGGCCGGCCGGTGCGCATGGTCCTCACGCGCGAGGGCGTGTTCCGCCTGGTCGGCGGGCGCACCGCCACCGAGCAGCGCGTGGCCCTCGGGGCAAAGCCGGACGGCACGCTCGCCGCCCTGATCCACACCGGCGTCGCGGCCATGACCGCGCACAACAACTGCCCGGAGCAGTTCACCTTCCCGGCCCGCCACCTCTACGCCGCCGGCGCGATCAAGGTCTCGCAACTCGTGGCGGATCTCGACATGCTCGCCAACACCTTCATGCGTGCGCCGGGCGAGTCCATCGGCACGTTCGCGCTCGAATGCGCCCTAGACGAGCTGGCCGAGGAAATGCGGCTCGACCCGATCGAGCTGCGCCGCCGCATCGAGCCCGAGAAAGATCCGACCACGGGCCTGGCCTTCTCCTCGCGCCACATCGTCGAGGCATACCGGCGCGGCGCGGAGCGGTTCGGCTGGGATCGGCGCAGCCCCGTGCCGCGCGCGCGGCGCGAGGGCGATTGGCTGATCGGCATGGGGGTCGCGACCGCCACCTATCCCTATTACCGGATGCCCGGCGGCGCTGGGCGGATCACGCTCTCGAAGGACGGTCGTGCCACCATCGAGGTCGCGGCGCACGAGATGGGCATGGGGACCGCCACCGCCCAGGCGCAGCACGTCGCCGAGCGGCTCGGCTTGCCCGTCGAGCAGGTGAGCGTTTCCTACGGCGACTCGGCCTTGGCTGGCACCTTCCTCGCCGGCGGCTCGTCGCAGACCGCCTCGATCGGCGCCGCCGTCATCGCGGCTTACGACGCCCTGGTGGCGGAGCTGCTCAAGCTCGCCGGCAACGACTCGCCGCTGGCCGGGCTCAAGCCGGACGAGGTGGAGGCGCGGGACGGCGGGCTGTGCCGCCGCGACGAGCCGGGCCGCCGCGAGAGCTACGCCTCGATCCTGGCGCGCGCCGGGCGCGAGGCGGTGTCCGTCGAGGCGGAGGCGCCCCAGCCGCTGGAGGCGCAGAAATGGTCCATGCACTCCTACGGCGCGCAGTTCTGCGAGGCGCGGGTCAACACAGTGACCGGGGAGACGCGCGTCTCGCGCTTCCTCGGCTCGTTCGACACGGGCCGCATCCTCAATCCCAAGCTCGCCGCGAGCCAGTTCCGCGGCGGGATCATCATGGGGCTGGGCCTCGCGCTCACGGAGGAGACGCTGTTCGACGAGCGGACTGGACGCGTCATGAACCCGTCGCTCGCCGAGTACCACGTGCCGGTCCACATGGACGTGCCCGAGATCGACGTGATCTGGACGGACATCCCCGACCCGCACAGCCCGCTCGGAGCCCGCGGCATCGGCGAGATCGGCATCACCGGTGTCGGCGCCGCGGTCGCGAACGCGGTCTACAACGCCACGGGCAAGCGCGTGCGCGACCTGCCCATCACGCTCGACAAGTTGTTGTAGCCGGAGTTCGAATCACTCCGCCGCCATCCGCTCCGGCTCCACCATCCGCTCGGCCGCGCGGAGATCGACCGAGAGCAGCCGCGAGATCCCGCGCTCCTGCATCGTCACGCCATACAGCCGGTCCATCCGGGCCATGGTCAGCGGATGGTGCGTCACCACCAGGAAGCGCGTCCCGGTCTCGCGCACCATGTCGTCGAGCAGCGCGCAGAACCGCTCCACGTTGGCGTCGTCGAGCGGCGCGTCCACCTCGTCCAGCACGCAAATGGGCGCCGGGTTGCAGCGGAACACGGCGAAGATCAGCGAGAGCGCGGTCAGCGCCTGCTCCCCGCCCGAGAGCAGCGACAGGGCCGAAAGCTTCTTGCCCGGCGGCTGGGCGTAGATCTCAAGCCCCGCTTGCAGCGGATCATCGGAGCCCACCAGCGCGAGATGCGCGCGCCCGCCGCTGAACATGCGGGCGAAGAGCGCCTGGAAATTCCGGTCCACCTGCGTGAAGACCTCGGCCAGCCGCTCGCGCCCCTCCCGGTTCAGGTGCCCGATGGAGCCGCGCAGCTTGGCAGTGGCGGCGCTGATCTCGCCGTGCTCGGCCTCGATGGTGGCGATCTGGCGCTCGATCTCCGCGACCTCGATCTCGGCGCGCAGGTTCACCGGACCCATCTCGTCGCGCTCCTTGACCAGGCGCTCGAACTTGCGGCGTGCCTTGTCCTCGGCCTCGGCGTCGCAGGTCTCGGGCGGGTCGGGCAGGGCCGGATCGGCGCCGAGCCGTTCCAGGATGCGTTCGGCGACAACGCCCCAGGCGTGGCCGGCCTGCTCCACCTCCGCCTCGGCGCGCACCGCAGCCTCGCGCGCGGCGCTGGCGGCGGCCTCGGCGGC
>DATFDN010000352.1:0-2246 GCA_035252035.1 Acetobacteraceae bacterium
TACGTCGAATGGCTGGATGACCGGAAATGGTGCTATATCAGAATGGAAGGCACTGGCTTCGGCGATGTCCCGATCCAGTGCGAGCTGAAGCTGGAGGTTTGGGATTCTCCCAATTCGGCGGGCGTGGTGATCGACGCGGTGCGGCTCACCAAGCTCGCCCTGGATCGTGGCATCGGCGGCGCGCTCACCGGCCCGTGCGCCGCGCTGATGAAGAGCCCGCCCGAGCAATTCTCCGATCATGATGCGCGAGCATTGACCGAGGCGTTCATCGGCGGCGGGTGATGTGGTCGCGACCACCATCCACCTGATCCGCCACGCCTCCTACGACCTGTTGGGCCGCGTCCTCGCGGGCCGGGCACCAGGGCACTCGCTGAACCCGGCAGGGCGCGCGGAGGCGGCGCAAGTGGCAACGACGCTGCGCAACCGTCCACTGGCCGCGATCCTGTCCAGCCCGATCGAGCGTGCGCGGGAAACCGCGCGTCTCATCGCCGCGCCGCATGGGCTCGACGTGCTCACCGAGCCCGCCCTGACCGAGATCGATTTCGGTGCCTGGACTGGCAAGACATTCCAGGAACTGAATGAGGCGCCCGGCTGGGCGGCCTTCAACACGTTCCGCGGCACCGCCCCCACGCCGGGGGGAGAGACCATGCTCGCGGCGCAAGCACGCGCCGTCGCGGCGCTGGCGCGGCTGGCGGCGCGCTATCCGGGCGCCGAGCTGGCGGCGGTCAGCCACGGCGACATTATCAAGGCAATCATCGCCCACGCGCTGGGCGCGCCGCTCGATTTGTTTCACCGCCTGACGATTGATCCGGCCTCGCGGAGCGTGGTCGCGCTCGCGGAGAGCGATGCGCGCGTGCTGGCGGTCAACCTGCCGCCCTGGGCTTGAGCAGCAGGAAGGCCCTGCCGTCCCAAAGCCGGAACGGCTGCTCGCCCGCGCAGGCCAGGGCCAGGCCGTGCCGCGCGGCCCACCTTCGCGCATCCGTCCAGTCCGCTTCCAGCCCGCGATAGGACAGGTTGAGGATCGCCAGCGCCCCGCCCGGACGCAGCACGCGCGCCGCATCAGTTACGTGGTCCTCGGCGACCTCGGCCTGCACGAGATAGGGAAAGGTATCGACCGCGAGAATCAGGTTGAAGCTTTCGTCAGGCAGCGCGAGCCGGGTGCCGCTGGTGGCGGCGAAGCGCGCGCGCGCGCCGTACCGGCGCCGCGCCTCCGCGATCATCCCGGGCGCGATGTCGAGGCCGAGCACCGCCTCCACATGCGGGGCGAGCGCCGCCGCCACGCGGCCGATTCCGCAGCCGAGATCGAGCACCGCACCACGCAGCAGCCCGCGCGCGGCAAGCCAGGAGACTAGCTCCTCCGTCGCCATGCGCAGCAGCGCCGGATCGCCGAGTGAGTAGGCCGCCACTCCTGCCTCGGGCGAGATCGCGGCGGCGCGGTCGAAGCCGTCGCGGAACGCCGCCAACGCGCTCGGCCCGGCCACGCCGTGATCAATGCACGAGGCGACCTCGGCCAAGCGATCGAGCCGGTCCCGATGGGCCAGCAGGTGCCGCAACGAAGCGGCGCGATCGCCGGGCACGCCGGCAAGATGTCGCGCGATGTCACCGGGCGTAGCGCCGCCCAGGATCAGGCGTGCCAGCGCCACTTGGGCGGAGATGCGTCCAGCCAAGTAGAGCGAGAGGGCGTCTGGGTTGGTCATGGCGGGGTCAAGCGACGCGTCGCGTTCATCCGATCCACCCCGCCCCACGCATATTTGTAAGCCTCCGCGCCACGTAGGAAATGCACGGAGCGTCCTTCGCCGATCGCCTGTTCGATCAGGCGCCCAAGAAGAATCGTGCCGGGACTCTCGAACGAGAAGGCCGGATCGAAGCCGCTGAGATAGAAGTAAATGGCTCCAGGCGCGAGCAGCACATAGTACGCGGCGGCCGGCGTGCCGGCGATGCGCAGGATGGCAAGGCGAAGCGCCGCCTCGGAGAGAAGCGCGGGCGCGGCCAGGCGATGGAACGCCACGACGCGGGGATCGGCGAGCACGCCTGTCCCGCCGCAGGCCCGCCATCGCGCCGAATGCAAGCGGCGGAGCGTGTCGAGCGCCGGGCCGAGCGTGTCCAGCGCCGCCACCTCGACCGCGCAGCCGCCTTTTCGATCGGCACGGTGCAGAGCCAAGCGCAGATCGCGCCGGCGCCCGGCGGGAATCGCCAGAGGGGCGAGCACCGGACACGTATCAGTTTCGTGAAGATCGTCGCGCCAG
>DATFDN010000353.1:0-7597 GCA_035252035.1 Acetobacteraceae bacterium
CGGCCGAAGCGTCGTCGAGTTCCATCAGCGCGGCCAAGCCATGCGTGGCGCCGGTCTGGGCACGGAGCGCGCGGGCGATGGCGGCGGCTTGATCCTCGCTCAAGGCGCCCTCGGTCGGCGCGAGGCCCACCGCCTCCTGGATTTGCCCGATGGCGCGTGCGACGACGCTGCGGCGAAACGCGTGCTCGGCGCCGGTCAGATGCGCCAGCCGCGCCGTGACCTGCCCACTGGTGAACGTCTCGGCCAAAGCGAGAGTCGCCCGATCCGCGCGCAGGCGGGCCAGGATGACGCCCTCCAGCGTCTGATCGTCCTCGGCCAGGATGAAGTTGCCCAAGCGGCGGCGCACCTCCTCCTGCACCGGGCCGAGCTTGCGCGCGGCATCGTCCGCATCGGCGCCGCGCACGGTCAGCTTGGTCTCGATCTG
This sequence comes from Acetobacteraceae bacterium, assembly GCA_035252035.1. Lineage (GTDB taxonomy): Bacteria > Pseudomonadota > Alphaproteobacteria > Acetobacterales > Acetobacteraceae > DATFDN01. The sequence goes on from DATFDN010000353.1 coordinate 425, forward strand.
CGGGTAATGGGCGCGGAAGCCGAGCTTCACGCTGCCGTCCGGCGCCAACGCCTCGACACCCTCCAGCAACTGATCGACATGCGACTCGCCGAGCCCATAGGTGTGGAAACGCTTGAGCCGGATCACGCCGGGCGCCCCGCCCAGCGCCAATAGGCGCGGGATGATCTGCTCCTCCAGCATCCGGCGCATCTCGCGCGGGACGCCGGGAGTGAAGAAGAAGCGCGCGCGCCCGATCGTGAGGGCGAAGCCGCAGGCGGTGCCGATCGGGTTGTCCAGCATCTCCGCCGTCTCCGGCAGCATGGCCTGCTTGCGGTTGTTGGGCGACATCACCCGTCCGCGCCGGTGGAAGAACTCCTCCATGCGCGCGAGCCAGGCTTCGTGCAGCACGAGCGTCACGCCAGCGGCCTCGGCCGCGATCTCCTGGGAGAGATCATCGATCGTGGGGCCGAGCCCGCCATTGACGATCACCGCGTCCGCCCGCGCGGCGGCGAGGCGAAACGCTTCGAGCAGGTTGGCGCGGTCGTCGCCCACCGTGGTTTCCCACGCGACCGACAGGCCCGCATCCTCCAGCCGCTGGGTCATGAAGCTGAAATTCGTGTTGACGATCTTGCCGGTCAGCACCTCGTCGCCAGTGCAGATGATCTCGATGCGCATGATGCTCGGGCGGGTCCGTTCGGTGGGTCGCGGCCCAGTTTCGCCCTCATGCGCGCGTTTGTCACGGGTGGGTCATGGCCGCCCCACAGGCTGCTAGAGCCAGCCATGCCGCCAGAACCACAGCAGCGGCAAGATCGCGCTCAGCGCGATCAGCGTCAGGCCGTACGGATATCCCCACGCCCAGTTCAGCTCCGGCATCGCCTTGAAGTTCATGCCGTAGATGCCGGCGATCAGGGTCGGCGGGATGCCGACGATCGAGGCAACGGTCAGAACCTTTATGATGTTGTTCTGCTGGATATTGATGAAGCCGAGAGTCGCGTCCAGCAGGAACTGCACCTTGCCGGTGATCTGCACGTCGTAGTCATTCAGCGATGCGATGTCCTGGCGCAGCGTGGTGAACCGGCCGCGCAGCTCGGGCGGCGTCCAGTCCGTCGCGACCTCGATGACGAATCCGAAGATGCGGGAGATGCCCACCAGGCTGTCGCGCAGGCTGGAGACGTGCTCGCCGGTCCGGCCGACTTCAGCGAGGGTGGACCGCAGGATGGCGCTCTCGCGGCGCACGCGCCGGACCCCAGTCGCCTCGGGGCGGAAGATCTGGTGGGAGAGCCGCTCCAGGTCGGCCCCTATGCTCTCCAGCACGTCCGCCAGCCGGTCCACGATGGCCTCCAAGAGACCAACAAACATGGCCACGCTGCCCGGCGCCGGCTGCCCGGCGTCGTATAACTGCTCGGCGTAGCTGTCGAAGGACCGCATCGGCGCGTAGCGGATCGTGAGCAGCCTGTCGCGCGACAGCACGAAGCCGAGCGGCGTGACGATCGGGGGCTTTCCGTCCGCCTTGGAGATCATCGGCGTGCTCAGCGTCAGCACCTCATTCCGCGCGGCCAAGCGGCTGGAACGCTCGATCTCGGACAGCTCCGTGCGCGCGGGCACGCGCAGATCCGCGATACGCTCGACGAACGCGCGCTCCTCCTCGGTCGCGTCCAGGAGATCGAGCCAGACCGCGTGCGCCGCGTGCTCCGCCGCGCTGTCGGGCGAGAGAGGGCGCCGGGGCTGGGTACCCGTGTTGGCAAGGATCATCGGCGTGGAAGCTCCCGAGCGGACCGGACCGCCTATTATAAGCCGAGCGAAAAGAGCGTAGGGCGGAAAAGCGCGGCGCGTTCCGCCATTCCCAGGGCGGGTGGCGGGACACGCCACCCCATTCCGCCCCACGATTGTCGCACCCTGCGATTTCTGTAACTCGCCCCGGGCGCCCATTCCCTCTAACTGGAAACGTCGCCGGGCGCCGATGGGTGCTGGACCCGAGCAGGAGGGATGGGTGTTCCGATCGTTCTTCATGAGCCGCCGCTGGTGCGCCTGGTCGTTCCTTGGCGGCGGGCTGATCCTGTTCGCCGCCTGGTACCAGGTCCAGCTCGACGTGCGGATCAATGAGTGGTTCGGCAGCTTCTACAACCTGATCCAGAAGGCGCTCGGCAAGCCAGGCTCGATCACGATGGGCGAGTATCTGGGCCAGCTCATGACGTTCGGGCGCATCGCCGGGCTGTACGTTCTCATCGCGGTGGCCAGCGACTTCTTCGTCAAGCATTACGTGTTCCGCTGGCGCACGGCGATGAACAACTATTACACCGAGCATTGGCATGTCGTGCGCGGCATCGAAGGCGCGTCCCAGCGTGTGCAGGAAGACACCATGCGCTTCGCCCGGTTGATGGAGGGGCTGGGCGTGAGCTTCATGCGCTCGGTCATGACCCTGATCGCCTTCCTGCCCATCCTGTGGACGTTGTCGGCCCAAGTGACCGAATTGCCCTGGATTGGGCCGGTGCCCCATTCGCTGGTGTGGGTCGCGATCCTGTTCGCGCTGGCCGGCACCGTGTTGATGGGGGTTGTCGGGGTCAAGCTGCCGGGCCTGGAGTTCCAGAACCAGCGGGTCGAGGCCGCCTACCGCAAGGAGCTGGTTTACGGGGAGGACGATCATCAGCGCGCGGACGCGTTACGCCTCGGATTCCTGTTCGGCGACGTGCGGCGCAACTACTTCCGCCTGTTCTTTCATTACATGTACTTCGACGTGGCGAAGTGGTCGTACCTACAGTTCGGCGTGCTGGTTCCCTATGTCGCCCTGGGTCCAACCTTGGTCGTGGGCGCCGTCACGCTTGGGGTGATGCAGCAGATCGTGCGTGCCTTTGGCCGGGTCGAAAGCTCGTTCCAGTTCCTGGTCCAATCATGGACGACGATCGTCGAACTGATTTCCGTGTACAAGCGGTTGCGGGGGTTTGAGCGGCAGATCCAGGTTCCTCATATCGGAAGGAGGACAAGTTCGGAGTACAGCTTGTCGAGGTCGGGCGCCTCCAGCAGCGGCGAGCGATAGAGCGCGTAGTCCACCTTCGAGATGCCGCGCGGCGGTTTCGGGAACAGGTGCGCGTCGGCGACGAGGGCCAAGGTACGCTGCCGTCGCAGGATGGGCAGCTTCACCTGCTCCAGGTACCGGGCCAGGAGGGGCGGCGCGCTGCAATGGAGGATTTCGGAATAGGGAAACGTCACGCTCTGCGGAAGCCGCCGGTGCAGCCGGCGCAGGGACATGGCGCGGCGCTTCACGACGATGTGGGCGCGCTCCGGCCCGGCGGCCAGGACCATTTGCAAGCAATCATACGGGGCATGATCGTCAAAGATCCGCTGCTGTCGCTCGTCGAGGAAGCGGCGCACCGTCGGCGGATCGAAGCTGAGGACTGGACGAGGGCCGCGCAGCGTTCCCGGATGGAACAGCGGCGGCATGACGATCCGGCGTTCGACCAGTGGCGCGAAGCCCAGCGCCTTGAACACCTTGCGTGAGAGCGGTCCCGGGGTCAGGGCGGTGTAGGTGATGCTGTCGTCGCGCAGCGCGGCGGCAAGGAGCGCTGTCCCCCATCCGCGATACGCGGGGCGGATGTACCAGGACGTGAGATTGCAGACGATGCCCGTCCCCTTCCTCGTTTGCCGCCGCGCATAAACGGTCCCAAGGAAGCCGACGATCTCCGCGCCATCGACGAGCACGAATCCGAAATCGGGCTTCTCGCCGAACCACGGATAGTCGAACAATCGCCTCCAGGCGGCAGCGGGAATCCCAGCCGCCCTGAACGCATCCACCAGGAACGCGCAAAGCGCGTCCACGTCCTGCGCACCCGCCGGACGGATGCGCGGACCGGATCGGCCGGACTGCTTCGCCTCGGGCGCGCAGCGAGGATCGCGCGCAAGCGCGGAAAACTGGGCGATGGTCGGCGCCGCGAACAGCGCCGCGAGGGAAAGGTCATCGCGTTCGAAGTACCGCTGGAATTCAAGGAACAGATTGAGGATCGTCAGCGAATCCGCCCCCAGCTCAAGGAGGTTGTCGGACAATCCGACTGGGGCTATCCCCAACACCTCCTCGGCGATCTGCTGCAAACCTTCCTCGATCTGATCGCCCTGCTCCGGGCGCCGCCTTGGGGAAGGCCGCGACGCGGCCCGCAGCGCCGGGTGCGCGGCGATGGCGTCGAGACAGCCTGGGTTTTGCAGCGCCTCGCGGTTGCGCACCGGGCGGCCATTCACCGCCTCGCGGGCCGCCGCCTCGGAGCGCTTGCCGCTATAGGTCGTCGGCAGCGCCGCGACGTCGGCGATGACCGCCGGCACCAGCGCCGCCGAGCCACGCTGGGCGAGCTGGGCGCGGATGCGCTTGACCAGCACGCCGTCGAGCACCGCGCCGGGCCGCAACACCACGAGCAGGACCAGCCGCGCCCCGCCCGGCTCGTCCGGGGCCTGCTGCTCGACCGCCATCGCCTCCACGATCGCGTCGATGTCCTGGAGGGCTGAATAGATCTCGGCCGGGCCAACCCGGATGCCGCGGATGTTGAGAACGCCGTCGGACCGGCCATGCAGGATCCAGCCGCCCTGCTCGGTCTTCTCGATCAGGTCGCCATGCGTCCAGACGCCCGGATTCTGGCTGAAATAGGCCGCATGGAAGCGCCTGCCGTCCGCGTCGCCCCAGAAGCCCAGCGGGCGCGAGGGGAACGGGTTGGCGCAGATCAGCTCGCCCACGCGCGCGCCCGGATCATCGGGCGGGGGCAGCGCGCGCACGTCCAGTCCCAGGCTGCGGCACTGCGCCTGGCCGCGATAGACGGGCAGGACGGGGTTGCCCAGGACGAAGCAGCCGATGATGTCGGTGCCGCCCGAGATCGATTGCAGCGGCAACGCCTTCACATGGTCCCGCACCCAGTCATACTGGCGCGGATACAAGATCGAGCCGGTCGAGAGCACCGCGCGCAGCGCCGCCAAGTCGAGACGCCGCCCCGGCGAGAACCCGGCGCCCTCGCAGAATTGCAGATAGGCGGGGCTGGTGCCGAACACCGTCACCCCCTGCTCCGCGACCAGCCGCCACAGCGTCTCCGGCCCCTCGATCGGGCCGTCGTAGAGGACCAGCTCGACGCCGGACGCCAGCGCCGAAAGCTGCCAGTTCCACATCATCCAGCCGCAGGAGGTCTGGAAGAACAGCTTCTCCCCGCTTCGCAGGTCGCAGTGCAGCCGGTGCTCCTTGAGGTGTTCGAGCAGCGTGCCGCCGGCGCCGTGCATGATGCACTTCGGCGCGCCGGTGGTGCCGGAGGAGAACAGGATGAACAGCGGGTGGTTGAATTCGTATCGTTGCCAGGCGAAGTCCGGCTCGGCCCCGCCGGCATCGAGACCGGCGAAGCGGTGCAGCGGGACGCTCAAGCCGGCCGGAGCCGGGCCGTCGTCGAGCGCGATCACCGCCCGCAAGCTGGGCAGCCCCGCCGCCACCTCGGCCACGCGCGCGGCGACCGGAACGCCCGTGTCCCACGGCTCGGCGCGGAGATTGCCCAGCAGCGCCACCGGCGCGAGCGGCGTGAAACGCGCGAGCATCGCGAAAGCGCCCATGTCGGGCGCGCAGCTTGAGAATGCCGCGCCGATCGCCGACGCCGCGAGGGCGGCAATCACGACCTCGGCATTGTTGCGCGCCACCGCGACAACGCGATCACCCGCCCGCACGCCCAAACTGTCGAGGAATTTCGCCAGGCGGATGACCCGCGCCCGCAGCGCGCCGCGCGTAAGACGCTCATGCGGGCGGCCGTGGTGGCAGACCGTTATGGCGGGATGCTCGGGATCGCCACTCAACAGGCTTTCCGCATAGTTCAGGCGCAGCTCCGGGAAGAACCGCGCCTCCTCGCAGACCTCGCCAATGCATACCGGACACGCGCTGCCGTCCCGCGGGATTGACACCCAGTCCAGGAACGCTTCCCAAAACGTGCGGAATTCGGAGATCGAGAACTGATCGAACGCGGCATAGTCGGCGAAGGCGCGGCCGGTCACTGCCCCGCAATGGCGCATGAACGCCGCCATCTGGGAGCGAGCCACGGCCGCGGGCGCGGGGGTGAAGAGCGGCAGCTCCGCGTAAACTTCAAGGTCCATACTAAATGATTTTATGACTATTCGGAAAGATCAACGGCACAATCGAAAGAATCGCGCGCACTTGATCGCGTAACACAGTGTGACAGCCGCGGGATGGAACGGCGAAGTGCCTTTTGTCATACACCAAGCCGCGTGCGAGCGGCGAAATACGCTTCGCTTTTTCGCCTCATTCTCACTAAAGAAACGAGACCGGGTCCACGTCCACGTCCACCCGGCTGCCGCGCGGCACCGGCACTTGGGCGAGCCAGTCGCGCAGCAGAGGCTGCACGGCGATGTCGCGCCTCGTCTTCAGCAGCAGGCGCCTTCGGTGCCGCCCGCGCAGGATCGATAGCGGCGCCGGCGCGGGACCGAGCACGACGATCCCTGGCCCGCTCGGCGCGACGCGGCCGAGCGCGCGGGCAAGCTGATCGGCCGCAGCCGCGTCGTTGGCGCTCACGATCAGCGCGGCGAGCCGTCCATAAGGCGGCCAATGTCCGGGACGCCGCTCGGCCGCCTCGCGCGCGACGAAACCCTCGAAGTCGCCCGAGATCAATGCCTGGATCACCGGATGCTCGGGGCTGAACGTTTGCAGCAGCACGCGCCCCGGCGCCTCGGCCCGGCCGGCGCGTCCCGCGACCTGGTGCAGAAGCTGCACGGTGCGCTCCGCCGCGCGCAGATCGCCGCCGCCGAGGCCAAGGTCGGCATCGACCACGCCCACCAGGGTCAGGTGCGGGAAATGCCATCCCTTGGCCACGACCTGGGTGCCGATGATGAGATCCACCTCGCGCGCCGCCACCGCGCGCGCCGCTTCCGTCGCGGCGCGCGGGCCGGGCAGCGTGTCGCTCGCCATCACCAATAGGCGCGCTTCGGGGAACAGCGCGCCCGCTTCCTCGGTGACGCGCTCCACGCCCGGCCCGACCGGGGTGAGGCTGTGCGCCGCGCCGCAGGCCGGGCACAGCACCGGAATCGGGATCGCGTGCCCGCAATGGTGGCACAGAAGCTCGCGCCGGGCGCGGTGCTCGACGAGCCAAGCCGTGCAGTTCGGGCACTGCATCCGGTGTCCGCAGGCGCGGCACAGCGTCAGCGGCGCGTAGCCGCGCCGGTTCAGGAACAGCATCG
>DATFDN010000354.1:0-3229 GCA_035252035.1 Acetobacteraceae bacterium
CTCACCCCGCCGCGGTGCTGCGGATCAGCCCCCGGTGGCTTGGCGCCTCGATAAAGGCGATCAGCTCGGCCACCAGGGGATCGGCGCCATGCAGCGCGCGCGTTTCCTCCAGCCGCTGCGCGAACACGCCATCGGACGCGAACAGCAATCGGAACGCGGCGCGCAGCCGCTGGACCTGTGCCTTGCTGAAGCCGCGCCGTTTCAAGCCGATCACGTTGAGACCCGCCAGGCGCGCGCGGTTGCCGAGCACGCTGGCGAAGGGCGGAACATCCGCCTCTACCCCGGAGACCCCGCCCACCATCGCGCAACGGCCGATCCGCACGAATTGATGCAGCGCGGCCGCGCCGCCGACCACCGCGTGCTCGCCGATGCTGACGTGACCGCCCATGACCACGTTGTTGACGATAAGAACGTTGTCGCCAATGGCGCAGTCATGCGCGACATGCGCGGCCACCAGCACCATGCAGTCGGCGCCGACGGTGGTGACGCGGCGGCCATTGGCGGTGCCCCGGTGGATCGTGCAATGCTCGCGAATCTGCGTGCGGGCGCCGATCTCGCACCGGGTCGGTTCGCCGCGGTACTTGGTGTCCTGCGGCTCCAGGCCCACCGTGCAGAACGGGTAGAGGACCGCGTCGCGCCCGATGCTGGTGTGGCCGTCCACCACGACATGCGACACCAGTCGAGCGCCGTCCTCGATCATCACGTGCGGCCCGACCGTGCAATACGGCCCGATGCGCACGCCGAGCCCTAGCTCGGCGCCGCGCGCGACGATCGCGGTTGGATGAATCTCGCTGCGGATCGGTCGGGAATCGAGGGTGGCAGCCAGGGCGTCCATGGATGAGCCTTCGTGACCAGACCGCGCAAGGCTAGGCGCGCGGGGACAATGCGTGAACTCAATCATTGTTGCCGCGTGTTACGCAGGCAGGCTTGTAACAGACAGTATCACTTCGAGTCCGGCGACGGCTCAGCCTTGGCTGTCCATGATCATGGCCGAATAGGTCGCTTCGGCCACCTCGACCTCCTGCACCCGCGCCACGGCGTGGAACTTCCAGACCTCGCCCCGATTGCGCAACTTCCTGACCTCGATCCGCACCTGATCGCCCGGCACCACGGGGCGGCGGAACTTCGCCCCTTCGATGGACATGAAATAGACCACCTTGCCGGCCGCTCCGGGGCCGAGGGTTTCAACCACCAGCACGGCCGCGGTCTGGGCCATGCTCTCGATGATGAGCACGCCGGGCATCACCGGGTGCTTGGGGAAGTGGCCCTGGAAGAAAGGCTCGTTGACCGAGACGTTCTTGATGCCGACAGCGGACTGGTCGCGCACGACCTCGACCACGCGATCGATCATCAGGAACGGGTAGCGGTGCGGGATCGCCTGCATGATCCGCGCGACATCCGCCACGGCGAGCGTGCCTGTCCCTTGGGTCTGTTCCGTCGCGGTCGCGTCCATCGCTAGCCCGTGCCCTTGTTGTCGGCGCCCTGCCGGCCCTTGCGCGCGAGCCGGCGCAGCACTGCGACCTGGCGGAAGAACACGCGAACCGGCTGAGCCGGAGAGCCCACCACCTCCGCGCCGGGCGGCAGGTCCGCCATGACCCCTGCCTGCGCGCCGATGCGCGCGCCCCGGCCAATCTTGAGATGCCCCGTCAAGCCCGCCTGGCCCGCGATGGTCACGAAGTCTTCAAGGACTGTTGATCCAGAGATCCCAACCTGTGCGACCACGACGCAGCATCGACCGATGCGGGTGTTGTGCCCAATCTGAATGAGATTGTCGAGGCGCGAGCCGGCGCCGATCACGGTGTCGGAGAGGGCGCCCCGGTCGATCGTCGTGTTGGCGCCGATTTCGACATCATTCTCGACGATCACCCGGCCGAGTTGCGGCAATGTGCGCGGCCCGTCCGGGGCCGGGACGAGGCTGAACCCCTCCTGGCCGATCCGCGCGCCCGGATGCACCACGACCCGCGCGCCGACCAAGGCGTGGCTGACGCTCGCGGAGGCGGCGATCCGGCTGTCAGGGCCGATCACGACACCATCGCCAATCACCGCGCTGGGGCCGATCCGGCACCGCGGCCCGATCTCCGCGCGCGCGCCGATCACCGCAAGCGGGCCGATCTCGGCGGTGGGATCGACGCGCGCCGTGGGATCGACCACGGCGCGAGGATGGATGCCGGGGCGGAGCGGCGGGATCGGATGAAACAGTTCCGCCACCTTGATCCAGGCAAGCCCCGGTTCGGCGCACAGGATGGCAGCGGTGCCCGGCGGCACACGGCCGCGAACGCTGGCCGGCACCAGCGCGGCACCGGCGCGAGTCGCGGCGAGCGCGTCGGCATAGCGGGGATTGTCGAGATAGCTCACATGCTCCGGCCCGGCGGCGCCCAGGGGCGCGACGCCGGACAGCATCCGCCCCAGATCTCCTGAAGCATCCCCGCCCGCGGTTGCCGCGACCTTCGCCAGGCTGTGCGGGCCGGTCCGTGCGAAAAACCGGCCATTGCCTGGCAGGGCATCCCCCGTTCCCGTCACGCCGCACCTGGCTCAGTGATGAGGCTGCGGACGACTCGGGGCGGCGGTCGCCGCCGGCTTTTGCGCGCTGGCGGGCACGGGCTTTGTCGCCGGCGCGGCGGAAGCGGTCGGCGCGGCGGTGGGCGGTTCCACGCCCTCGGGCGGGATCTGCACCGACGGCAGGGCCTTGTTCAGGAGCTCCGCGACCTGCTGGGTGATGTCGAACTCGGCCTGATTCAGCGCCACTTCGGCGCGTTGCAGCACGATGTTCATGCCGCGCGACGCCGCGACTCGCTGCACCACATCGCCGAGCGTGCGCTCGATCTGCGCCAGCGCATATTGGCTGGCATCCTGGATAATGCGTCCGCGCTCGCTGAACTTGCGCCGCGACTCGGCGATGCGATCCTGCAACTCGCGCTCTTTCGCGCGGATTTGGTCCGCGGTCATCTTGGCGCGGTCGGTGGCGAGCTGCTGGCCCAGGTCGCGCAGCGTGGCCTGCTCCTTCTGCGCATCCTCGTTCAGCTTCTGCCGCCGCTCGGCCATCGTCTTGTCCGCTTCGACATAGGCGGTGGAGGCGCGCAGCGCGTCGGGGATCGATAGCACGCCGATCACCGCCGCCGGCGGCATCGGCCCGCGCGGCACCTCGGGCACTGCGGGCGGCGGTGGAAGCTGCACCTGCACGGGGGCGGGCGGCGGCTCGCCAGGCGCCGCGGGTGCCGTCAGCTCGGCG
>DATFDN010000355.1:0-6302 GCA_035252035.1 Acetobacteraceae bacterium
CGAACGGCACCACGGACACGGTCGGGCTGATCTGCCGCGTCGATACGCTGGACGAGGTGAACTACTACCGCCACGGCGGCATCCTGCACTACGTCCTGCGCGGGATGGCCAAGGCCGCGTAATGCGCCGGATGAGCCGCGAGGAGTGGCGCCGCTGGTCGCAGGACCACGGCGCCCGCTCCGAGCGGGTGCAGGGCGAGGTGGTCGCGATGGCGCCCGAGCGATGGGCGCACGCGCGCGCGAAGGCGAACATCCTGCTCGCCTTCCGCGCCGCGCTTGCCGGCAGGCCCGATTGCGTCGCGGTGCCGGACGGGATGACGGTCGAGATCGACGACGACACCGACTACGAGCCGGACGTCGCGATCCATTGCGGCGGCCCGATCCCGGACGACAGCACCGCGATTCCCACGCCAGTGGTGGTGGTGGAAGTTCTTTCGCCCGCCACGCGTCACATCGATACGCATATCAAGCTGGGCGACTACTTCCGGGTGCCCTCGATCCAGCATTATCTGCTGGTGCGCGCGGACCGGCGGGAGGTGATGCACTACAAACGGAATGTCAGCTTCCCTCCGGCGCTGACGATCATGACTTCGGGAACGATCACGCTCGATCCACCCGGCATCGCGCTGCACATCCAGGATGTCTACGGATGATGATTCAGCGCCGCAGGCCATGGGAATCGTAGGGCGGAAAAGCGCAGCGCATTTCGCCATCCACGAAGATGCGGGCGGGCGACGGAACGCGCCGCGCTATCGGTCACACCCTCATGCAAGCCGTCCCAACCGCTCCGCCAGCAACGTGAAGAACCCCTCCGCGTCCACCGTCTCCAACACCGTCGCGTTGGCGCGCTCCGGCGCGCACCACCGATCGATGTTCGTCCGTCCCCGGCTCGCACTCGCGCACTCCACCTCCACCCACGCCGGCCGCGCCCTGAACAGGTCGGGGCGGATCAGCCAAGCGACCGCGCATGGATCATGCAATGGCGCCCCATCCAGAAAGCGGCGCGAGAACGGCACGCTCGCCTGGATATCGCACGCTGCGCACAACGCGCGGCCCGTCCCGGCGGCGCGCAATGCATCAAGCCGCACCCTGGTCGCGAGCGCCTGGGCGGTCAGGTCGAGCGTCACCAGCACCACCGGCCGATGCACCGCGAGCACCGCCGCCAGCGCCTCCGGATCGCACAGCGCGTTGAACTCGGCGGCGGGAGTGATGTTGCCCTCGCCCCAGGCGCCGCTCATCAGCACGAAACGCGCGACCTTCGCGGCCAGCGCGCGCTCGGTCAGCAGCGCCAGGGCGAGATTGGTGGCCGGCCCAATGCCGATCACCGTCACCGGCTCCGCCGCCGCGCGCAGCACGTCGCGGATCGCGTCAGCGGCGATGCCCGGCGCGGCTGGCGCCCCGGCGGGAAGGACCACGCCGCCGATGCCGTCGTCACCATGCACATGCGCGGCTGTCGGGAAGCGCCCGAGAAGCGGGCGGTCAGCCCCGGCGAAAACCGGCACTGAGGCCCCAGCCAGCGCCACCACGCCGCGTGCATTGGCCAACGTCCGCTCCAGCCCGACATTGCCCGCGACCACGGTGACGGCGCGAACGTCAAGCTCCGGGGAGGCGAAGGCGAGCAGCAGCGCCAGCGCGTCGTCAGTGCCGGGGTCGCAGTCGATGATGACCGGAATGGGCATTTTCTATTGATCGGCGTACGGGTTCTTGGTCCCCCGAAGCTGCAACCGGATCGGCACGCCAGGCAAGTTGCACGCCTCCCGCAGCCCGTTCACCAAGTAGCGGGCGTAGTCATCGGGAATGCGCTCGGCGCGCGTGCCGAACACCACAAAGGTTGGCGGGCGGGCCTTCACCTGGGTGATATAGCGCAGCTTGAGCCGGCGGCGGTCCACCAGCGGCGGCGGATGTCGCTCTAGGGCGCCCTCGAACCATCGGTTCAATTCCCCGGTCGGCACGCGGCGGTTCCAGATCTCGTAGGCGCCCCAGACGGCGGGCCAGAGGCGATCGACACCGGCGCCGGTCAGCGCCGACAGCGTGACCACCGGAATGCCCTTCAGTTGCGCCAAGCTCGCCTCCAGCCGCTCGGCAACCGCGCGGCGGGCGGCGGCGCGGTCCGGAACGGCGTCCCATTTGGTCAGGGCAAGCACGATCGCCCGCCCCTCGCGCTCGACAAGCTGCGCGATGTGCAAGTCCTGGTCGTGCAGGCCCTCGACGCCATCCACCGCCAGCACCACCACCTCGGCCATCTTGAGCGCGCCGATCGCGGCGCCAACCGATAGCTTCTCAAGCGGCGCCTCGACGCGGGCGCGGCGGCGCAGCCCCGCCGTGTCCACCAGCTCGACCCGGCGGCCCTCGGCATCGGTCAGGGTGACGGCCACCGCATCGCGGGTCAGGCCCGGCTCCGGCCCGGTCAGCATCCGCTCCTCGCCGAGCAGGCGGTTGAGCAAGGTCGATTTCCCAGCATTGGGCCGGCCGACAATGGCGAGCTTCAGCGTCCGGTCAGCCTTGTCCGCCCCCTCGGCCGCCGGCTCCGGCAGGCGCTCGGCGATCTCCGTCATCAGCGCGGCGATGCCCTCGCCATGCTCCGCCGAGACCGCGACCGGATCGCCCAGGCCGAGCGCATAGGCATCATAGAAGGCGGACTCTGTGGCGCGGCCCTCCGCCTTGTTGGCAACCAGCAGCACTGGACGGCCCTGACGGCGGAGCCATCGCGCGAAATGCCGGTCGGCTGGGGTCAGCCCGGCGCGCGCATCCACGACCAGCAGCACAAGGTCGGCCTGCCCAACAGCGGTGGCCGAGGAGGCGTGCATTCGGCCAGGCAGTGTGTCAGGCGCGGCCTCGTCCAGCCCGGCGGTGTCCACCAGCCGTACAGCGCGCCCGCGCAGCAACGCCTCCGCTTCCTTGCGGTCGCGGGTGACGCCGGGCGTGTCGGCGACCAGTGCCATGCGCCGCCCCGCCAGCCGGTTGAAGAGCGTGCTCTTGCCGACGTTCGGCCGGCCGGCGATGACGACGACAGGAAGCATGGGATTTTACCGCAACGCGATCAGCCGCCCATCCTCAGCGACCAGAAGCACCACGCCTCCGGCCAACGCGGGCTGCACCGGGGCGGCGGAGGCGGGCAGGCGCTGGCGCCCGAGTATCTGGCCCGTATAGGGGCTGACCGCCAGGGCTTGTCCCCCGGTCCCCGCCACGACCAGCCGATCCCCGGCCAGAATCGGCCCGAACCAGGTCAGCGGCCCGGTCTCTTCCTTCGGGTTCTCGAACGCCGGCAGGGGCGTCGCCCAGGCCACCCGGCCATCGGCGGCGTGCAGGGCGGCGAGAACTTGATCGAGCGTCACCACGAACAGCCAATCGCCCGCGATCCAAGGGCTGTCCTCGCCGCCAACCGCCCGTTCCCACAAACGCCGCCCGGCGTGGAGATCGAGCGCGGCGGTCAGGCCGCCCATCCCCATCGCGAAGACGCGCCCGGCGCTGATCGCCGGATTGCCGCGGATCGAGGCGATATCGGCGAGCGTGCCCGGCCCGGCGGCGGCCAGTGTGTCCGACCAGACCACGCTGCCGCCCTCGGCGCGCAGGCAGGCCAGCTCGCCCGAACCGAATCCCGCGATCACCAGCCCATCCGCGAAGGCGGGGGCGGCGGCGCCCAGCATCTGGGTGGTGGCGCTCTGCGCCTGATAGCTCCAGAGCCGCCCTCCATCGCTGGCATTCAGCGCCACCAGCTTGTCGCCGAGCGTGGTCACGAACACCCGCCCGGCGGCGATGGTCGGCGCGGACCGGCCGGGCGCCTCGATGTCCACGCGCCAACGGATGGTGCCGCGCCCTGGATCGAGCGCCAAAGCGGCCTCAAGGCCGTTCACGGCATAGAGCACCCCATCCGCTAGGCCGAGTCCGCCGCCCACGTTGGTGCTGCGGTCGCGCTTGCCGCGCGTCTCCGTCCGCCACAGCACGCGCCCGCTGGCCAGATCAAGGGCGGAGATGTCGGCGCGGCTGTCCATCGCATAGACCACGCCGTTGCCAACCACCGGCTGCGTGAGAATCTTGCGCCGATAACCACCGCCCGTGCCGAGATCGGCGGTCCAGGCGACAGAGAGCGCCGGAGGGGCGGCGAGGTGGCCCATGTCGTGCGCCGGGTTTCCTCCGGCCTGGAGCCAGGCGGCATTGGCGACCGGCGCTGGCAGCATGACCCGCGGCAGGCTAGGGTCGGGCTGTAGGACATCGACGGCGCGCAGGACAGGCTCGCGCTTGCCGGGGACCGGCGGCTTCTTCTCGCCGAACCATCCGCTGAACAGTCCGCACCCCGTCAGGCCGAGCGGCAGGGCCAGCGCGGCACGGCGGCTGAGCGCGGGGACCGAGCGCATCCCGCTCAGCTCCCGATCTGCTGGAGCAGGAGCTGCGCCGATTCGCGCACGCCCGACGGCGCCGCACCGTCCACAGCCAGCCGGCGCAGGATCTCGCGCGCCGGGGCGATGCGGTTCTGCCGAAGATCGAGCAGCGCGAGCTGCCGCTCCGCCAGCGGACGCCACGGGCTGCCCGGCGCCGCAAGCGGCTTCAGCCGCGCCTCCAGGAGCTGTGGATCGCCGCTGTCGATCTGATGCTCGGCCCAGAGCAGGCTGGCGAGGTCGCGCAGCAGTGGGTCGGCGGATTGGTCGTTGGCGAGGGTGTTATAGAGATCCAGGGTCTGCTGCCGCTTGCCCGCCTGCGCGAGCAGCGCCGCGAGGCGGAGCCGCGCGAGCTGGCGATAGCCCGACGGCGCCGACTCCGCCAGCCGGGTGAGGGTCGCGATGGCCTGGGCGCGGCTTGCCTCCGCCGTGGCGCCGGACGCCTGCGCTTGGTTCAGCGCCGCCAAGTATTGCGCGGCGGCGGCCCGATCCTGCTGCGCCTGATAGTAGTCCCGGATGCGCCAGGCGGCCACGCCCGCCACCACCAGCAACACCGCTCCCAGGATCAGGCCGGCATAGCGCGAGAGCAGGCGCCGCATCCGTTCGGCGCGGACCTCTTCTTCCACCTCGTCGAAAATATCGGGCACGATTCGCATTGCCTCCGCAGCGCGGCGGACCATAACGGCGGCAGGGGCGGCGGGCAAAGGGGCGCGGGCCAGCTCCGCGATCAGCCATATAGGTCGGAGACTGGGATGCTTACCTCCAATCTCTGGCAGTTCGAGAGTGTCAGCCACGTATTCGGACGGCCGGCCCGACGATCGGCGCAGACCGGTGCCGTACCGGTATTTCAGCCAAGTCGTCCTGTGAGAGATGACACAAGTCAGGAGGGAGTTGGTGGCGTAATCTTGGACTCCACCTGCCGGCTTGTTCGCCGTAATGGAAGAGGATAGTACCCCAAAGGCAGCCTCATCCCGCTTAAACGAGGCACCGCTTCCCGCACGAGGCTCCGTCGAGATAGGCTATTCAACATAGCACGTAGCGGCTCATCATAAAATCGCAATGCGCAATATGCAAATACTATGCAAGCTAAAGTCTCTATTACCAAGAATAGAGGCTCGCTTACATGAATATGTTCCTCAAGGCGGTAGAATACCCGAAGGAGTGGATGATGAGTTATATACAGGGGATAAGACATCTTTCCGGCGGCGAGGAACACATTGGTTAATTTCGGGCCGACGTTGATGCTAGCTCCAAGCCGCACTATCGATGGGAACAATACGATTATGTAGAGCAGGTCGAGTACGGGAGATTGCCCGACTGGAGAAAGCAGCAACACTGCAAGAAAAATGGGAAGAACACACCCCAACCAGGGAGCATACCTAACAGGGCTCCGAAATCGGAATAGAAGGATACCGGCCGCAAAGGGAAACAGTACCCTGCCAAACCCCAACCAAAATCCAGTTTTAAACGCGCCGGTTGATTGTACATCCCCAGTAAAGAAAGCAATGATTGCCAGTATCATGGCACCTAATATGGTTAAGAATATTAAACGAGGCGTACTAAGATAGCGTAGACTGAGTGCATAGACAAAATTAGTCGTCAACTCGAAAAATAGCGACCAGCTCGGTAGGTTCATGGGATATACTGTTGACCACTGCGGGTATACATAGCATGGCAGCAAAAGATAACCCAGGATAGCTCCCAATATCAGTTGGTACGTAGAGATGTCCCCAAGCACCTTCAAATGGATCACACTTACTGCAACCCCGAACGAAACACCAAAAAATATTAGTGGGTAAAGTCTTATCAATCGAATTTCAGCGAAAGTTCGAAAACTCATTCCGTTTTCTAGTTTTGCCTCATAGGCATACGCGATTACGAAACCACTCAGGATAAAAAAGAAATCTACAGCTAAAGCTGCCTCGGG
>DATFDN010000356.1:0-3767 GCA_035252035.1 Acetobacteraceae bacterium
CTCGCCGCAGCATCGCGACAGCGCGCTCCATCCGGTGATCGCTCGGATCAAACGCGCGGCCGGCTTCGGCCGCGATGACACGGCCGCCACGCGGTTCGCCAAGCTCAGGGCGTTGCTGGCCAAGTCGGAGGCCAGTGACGAAGCGGTTGCCCTGGTTGCCGCGCTGCTCTCGATCCCCGCGGGCGAGCAGTATCGCTTGCCCAAAATGAGCCCGCAGAAGCTCAGGGAAAGCACCCTTGCGGCATTGCTTGGACTGTTCGCCGGGCTGGCTTCCCAAGCACCGGCGCTGGTGATCTTCGAGGACGTGCATTGGATTGACCCCACCACGCTCGAACTGCTGAGCCGCGTCGTCGAGCGGGCCGCCTCCATGCGCGCGCTGGTGCTGGTGACCGCCCGCCCCGAGTTCAGGCCGCCCTGGCCGGACCAGGCGCACGTGACCACGATGGTGCTGAACCGGCTGGGCGGTGACGAGGCCGCCATGCTGGCCGACGGCGTGGCCGGCGCGGTCTCGCTGCCCACAGCCGTGCGGCGGCGGATCGTGCGGCACGCGGAGGGGGTGCCGCTGTTCGTCGAGGAGCTGACCAAGGCGGCGCTGGAGAGCGGCCTTTCGGCGCAAGACGAGAGACCCGAGCCGCCGGTGCCGGCCAGCCTGCACGACCTGCTGCTGGCCCGGCTGGACCGCCTCGGCCCCGCGCGCGAGGTGGCGCAGGTCGGCGCCGTGATCGGGCGCGAGTTCAGCCACGAGCTGCTGAGCGCCGTCGCCGGCCAGCCCGATCCCGCGCTGGACCAGGCGCTGGCGCGGATCGTCCGCTCGGAGCTGCTGTTCCGCGCCGGCACCCCGCCCGAGGCGCGCTACGCCTTCAAGCACGCGCTGGTGCAGCAGGCCGCCTACGAGAGCCTGCCGCGCAGCCGGCGCCAGGAGCTTCATGCGAGGATCGCCCAGGCACTCCTACCCCGCGATCCGGGATTGGAGGATCCCCAGCTTGATCTGAAGGCGTGGCATTGCGAGCAGGGCGGGCTCATCGAGTGGGCGGCAGTCCTCTATGCCCGCGCCGGCTTCGGCTCTACCCACCGCGGCGCCTTTGCCGAGGCGCACGAGCTGTTCGCCAATGCCTCGCGCATGGTCGCGGCCATGCCGGAGGGAGAGGCGCGTGATCGTATGGAACTGGATATCGTTCTCTCCTTCATCGCGGTGACGAACGTGCAGCGCGGCTACGCGAATTCCGAGGCGGCCGAAGCTCACCGCCGGGCGGCGGAATTGTGGGAACGGCTCGAACGGCCCGCGGAATACCTGGAAGTTCCCCGCTTTCGATACTTCTTTCATTTCAACCGTGGGGAGCTGCAACACGCTCAGGAACTCGCTCTGCATATCTGGGATATAAGCCAGGAGCAGGCCGATCCGCGATACAGGACCATGGGCCACCTGCTCATTGGATATTCGATGATGCTCCGGGGCGATCTCATGGGCGCGGAGTCGCATCTGCGGGATGCCCTCGCGCTGATCCGCTCGGACGATCCGGCCGTGCCATGGCGGTCCCTGTCAGATTGGGTTGCTTGGAGCATGGCTCACCTAACGCTCAGCCGCATAAAGTGCTTGCTCGGACACTTGGACCAAGCAGGCGCTCATTTGTCCACGGTGATCGATCGTGCTCCGCCCATGAGGAATGCGATCACGCCGGTCGAATTCTCTTCTATCCAGGTGAGGGTCAGCTCATATTTCACCGAGGCGGCCGAGCTTGCCCCGTCCGTGGAACGGTTGAGCAAGCTGACCCGCGAGTTCGGCATGGCTTTATTCGATGCGATGGCAACGATCAATCGAGGCCACGTAATCTCGTGCCTCGGGAAGCCCGAGCAAGGCATCTCGCTCATGGAGGAGGGCATCGCAGCCTACGCCGCCACGGAGGCGGCGATATGGTCCGGCTACCATCGTGCCCTCCTTTCGGAGGCTTACCAGCGCCTGGGCCGGCTGCACGAGGCAAGGCAGCTTCTCATCGAAGCGCAGCACGGGGCCGAGCGTTCCGGCGAGCGGTGGTACGACGCCGAGCTGGCGCGGCGCCTGGGCGAGGTGGACCGGCAAGGGGGCGACCTCGGCGCCGCCGAGAGCCGCTTCAAGCAGGCCCTCGCCATCGCGCGGCGCCAGCACGCGAAGCTGTGGGAACTACACGCCGCCACGAGCCTCGCACGGTTGTGGCAGGAGCAGCAGAGGAGCGCCGAGGCCCGCGCTGTCCTGGCGCCTGTCTATGGGTGGTTCACGGAAGGGCTGGACACCGGCTCGCTGCGGCGCGCGAAGGCGGTTTTGGAGGAGCTTGAGGCATCGCTTCCTCTCCGCCCCGAGGGGCGGAGACGGAGGTGAGGCCCTGACGGACAATAGGCTCACGCCCCCAGGTAGAACGTCCGGATCAGCTCGTTGTCGTTCAACTCCGACGCCGAGTTGCCGGCGAACGCGATCTTCCCATGCACGATCACATACCCCCGGTCGGCAATGCGGATCGCCTGCGTGAAGTTCTGCTCGGCCATCAGCACGGTCAGCCGGTAGCCCTCCTTCAGCTCCTTGATCTTCTCGATCGTGCGCTTCACCAGCACCGGCGCCAGCCCGACCGAGGGCTCGTCGATCAGCAGGATGCGCGGGCTCGACATCAACGCGCGACCCAGCGCCAGCATCTGCTGCTCGCCCCCGCTCATCGACCCGGCGAGCTGGCGGCGGCGCTCCTTCAGGCGGGGAAACGTCTCGTAGCAGAACTCCAGGTTCCGCGCGATCGCTCCGCGCGCGGCGGGACGGAACGCGCCCATCAGCAGGTTCTCGGTCACGCTCAGGCGGGGGAACAGCCGCCGCCCCTCCGGCACCAGCGCGATGCCGCGATCCACGATCGCCTCGGTGGAAAGCGCCGTCAGGTCGTGCGACTCGCCATCGATCTCGGCGCGCACGCGCCCGGCGGATGGGCGCACCATCCCCATCACGCACTTCATCAGCGTGGACTTGCCGTTGCCGTTGGTGCCAAGCAGCGCCACCGTCTCCCCGGCCGCCACCGTGATCGAGACGCCGTCGAGCACGCGCACCGCGCCATACCCGGCGCTGAGGTTCTCGATGCTGAGGCTACTCCCCAAGATACGCCCGCTCCACCTCCGGGTCGCGGATCACCGCCGCCGGATCGCCGTCGGCGATCTTGCGGCCCGCGACCAGCACCACCAGCCGCTGCGAGAACCCCATCACCGCGCGCATGATGTGCTCGATCATGACAACCGTGACGCCCGCCGCGTTCAGCCGCAGCAGCAGCGCCAGGATGTCGTCCACCTCGTTGTGCGACAAGCCGGCCATCGCCTCGTCGGCGATCAGCAGCTTCGGCTCCGCCGCCATGGCGCGCGCCAGCTCCAGCTTGCGCATCTCGATCTGCGTCAGATCCGCCGGAAGCAGCGCCGCCTTCGCCTCCAGCCCGACCGACTCCAGCAGCGTGTGGCACCGCGCGCCAATCGCCTCGGCGCCGATAGGCTCGCGCAGCGCGTACTCGATCGGAATGCGCAGATTGTCCGCCACCGTCATCGTTGGGAACGGGCGCGGCAACTGGAAGCTGCGCGCGAGGCCGAGCCGCGTGCGCCGGTGCGCCGCCATGCGATCGAGACGGTGCCCGGCGAAGCGCACCGTGCCAGCGTCGTGGCGCAGCGTGCCCGACAGGCAGTTCACCAGCGTGCTCTTGCCCGAGCCGTTCGGGCCGATCAACCCCACCCGCTCGCCCGGCATGATCGAAAGGTCGATCGCGTGCAGCGCGACG
>DATFDN010000357.1:0-8957 GCA_035252035.1 Acetobacteraceae bacterium
ACCGCCTGCCCCGGCGCGAGCCGGGTCGCGGGCTCCGCCCGGTGGCCATCGACGCGCACCTGCCCGGTGCGGCACAGCTTCTGGATGGCGCTCTGCGGCAGGCCGGGGAAACGGCGGCGGAACCATCGGTCCAGCCGGATCTCCGCCTCGTCCTCCGTGACCGTGACCAGTTCCGGCATCCCTACACGCCGATGGGCGAGCCGAACGGCACCCAGGCCCTGCCGTCGAAACGCTGCAAGCGGAGCTTCTTGATGCCGTAATAGTCGGTCGGCGTCGTGGTGAACCGGATGCCGTTCTGGAACATCGGGAGCTGGACATCGAGGTTCGTCGCTTGCCGCATGATGTTCTCGCGCGACAGATCCTCCCCGCACTGCTTCAGCACCGGGATCAAGGTCTGCGCCGCGCAATAGCCATAGACGTTGTTGATGTCGGTCAGCTCGGTGTCGGGGCGGTACTTGCGCATGAAGGCGAGCCAGTCCTGATAGCCGGGATCGTCCCTCCACTGCGGATCGGACGGATCTTTCATGTAGGCGCCGCTGATGAGCCCGACCGCGTGCTCGGGTCCGACCGGCAGGATGGCCGAGGCGACCGAGGAGCCCACGCTGGCGATCACATAGAGCGGCTTCCAGCCGAGCGCGGTGACGGCCCGCAGCCCCAGCGCCGTGAACCGGGGAATGCCGCTCGCGAACAGCGTGTCGGCGCCGGCCTGGTGCAGCTTGTTGATCTGGGAATCGATCGTCGGGTCACTCACCTCATAGCTCTGCACGAGCACGATCTGGTTGACCTTGTCGCCCAGCCCGTCACGGAATCCCTTGATGAAATCCCTGCCTGAATCATCGTTCTGATAAATTACGCCGATCCTGGCGTCAGGCTTCGCGTCCAGGATATAGCGCGCGTACACGCGGCCTTCAATCTGGTAGCTGACTTGCCAGCCGATGGTCCAGGGGAAGTGCTGATAGTCGCCGAACATCGTCGCGCCGGAAGCGACGAATATTTGCGGCACCTTCCTTTGATTGAGGTAGCGGCGGGTGCTGACCGAGGTTGGCGTCCCGAGCTGCTGGAAGATCGCCGCCACGTGGTCGGATTCGACCAACTGGCGCGTCAGTTCCACGGTCTTGGGCGGGCTGTAGCCGTCATCGAGGCTCAGCAGCTTGACCTTGCGCCCGTTGATGCCGCCTTGGGCGTTGATGAAGTCCATGTACGCAAGCTCGGTCCGCCCGATTGGGGCGTAGCTCGACGCGGGACCGCTATAGGGCATCGTCTGGCCGAGCAGGATCTCGCTCCGCGTCACGCCCGGCGCCTGCTGGGCCCGCGCGATGGCGGGCGCGGCCAGCGCGCCCGAGGCCGCTAAACCCAGCGCCTGCCGGCGCGTCACGCCTGTCGTCATGCCCCTCTCCCCCGCGACCAGGGGCATTCTAACGAAGAAAATCCGGCGAGGGAGTCTGTTCGGGGTATCGTGAAGCGGCCTCGCGCGGCAATTTACAAATCCAGTATCCGTTCCGGCTTGGCGCGCCCGCGCAAGATATCCAGCATGGCGATGCTATTGCCCAGCAGCCGGCCGCGGCGGTCCACCCAGGGTTCCGGCCGCAGGGACCGCCCGCAGTTGATCAGCAGATGCCGGCCGGCGCTGCGCAGCGCGTGGCTCAATGGATAGGTGCCCTTCCGCCATAGATAGAGCGGGTTGACCACCTGCGAATAGCCGAGCCGCCGGCCCGAGGTCCGGCCGCTCTTGATCCCCAGATGCACGCCACGGGCGCCCGCGACCCTGACGATCTTCCCGTGCGCTCCCAGCCGGCGCGAGAAGTCGATGTCCTCGTACCAGGCGTAGAGCGGCAGGCGCTCATCGAAGCGCAATCCTCGCGCCCGCACCGCGCCCAGGCGCACGGCCATGTTGCAGCCGTAGCCGCTGAACGTCGGCACGGGGGCGTGCTCGATCGCGTCGTCACCATGCCGCGCGAGGATCTCGCGCCCTGCGGCGGGATCGATACCGGGTCCGCGCGCGCCATCGGTCAAGACGTTGCCGGTTGTCATCACCACATCGGGGCAGGCGCGAAAAACGGCCAGCGTCGCCTCCAAATAGCGCGGCGCCGGCAGGAAATCGTCATCTAGGAACAGCAGCACGTCATAATCCGCGGCAGCTTGCAGAATGGCGTTGCGCTGACGGGGCAGGCCGGGCGGGCTGCGCAGGAATCGGACACGCGGCAGATCATGCCCGTTCGGAATGTCCGCCTCAGTGACATGCGCGACGATGATCCCGTCCGGCGTCCGGGTCTGGCGATCGATCTCGCGCAGGGTTTCCAGAAGAATCTCCGCCCGGCCGCGCGTCGCGATGCCAATCGCGCCGCGAAGCGCTCCCGCGACGCGCTGGCCGCGCCATGCTGCCGGCTCGGCGCGATCACTCGGTTCCGGATACGCCTTCTCACTACGCATTTGATCCCCGCTTCAACACCACTCGCCCGCCACGGTGCAGCCGATCGAATGCCCGCACCGTGGTACCAGCCTAGCACGTTAGTGGCGTGCGGAAGGAGCCGACACTATGGTTGCCTTGCCATCGGACAATATCCTTGTTCTCATGCAAAAGACTTAAAGCCTCTTTGAGTAGGATCAACTCGCGGCGACATAGATTGGCATGGGGTTGAGCAGGGCCTCGACGCCGGAGAGGACCGCCGCGAAAGCGAGGCGAGCGGCGGCGATATCGGAGCGGCCCGCGAGCACGACGAAACCCTTCAGCGGCGGAACTAGCCATACACCGTCCGCCACGTCGGGAAGCCACGCGGCAGCCCTTTCGCTGACAATTCCAACGGCTTCGCCGTCGGAACCTTCGCCGGCTTCGCCCGCCAGCTCCCACCCACTCGCAGGATGCCGGGCAATCGCACCGACTACCGGCAGGGCAGGTGTTGCGCATTTGCTGCGCGGCGGGTCGGCCTCCTCCAGCCGCCGCGCCATCTCCTCAACTTCGTTGGTCGATACCATCTTTTTCAGGGCCGCCCCATGGCGAGCCCGCTGCGCCTTGGTCCACATCTTTCGCCCGCCCGGCCAGGCGGATATTCGTGATCTCAGCGGAGTAGATGGGAGCGAGGCGCAGATAGGTCGCTTAAACAGGCTCTTAGTGTCCATCCGAGAACAATGATGGCTTTCTCCAATGATTTACGCGTCATCCTCGCCCCCTCCACCGCCATGCTCGCGCATGCGAGCATCCACGGCCTTGCCCGCGCGCGGGAAAGTCGTGGATGGTCGCGCCAAGCGCGACCATGACGCGAGGGCAAACCCGGAACCGCTTGACCCCGAATGGGAAGTTTCCGGACAGACCTTAGTTAGGCAACTACGTCGGATCAACGCAGGGTCAATTGGCGAAAGCCCCTAAGGCAAGGAGGAAAGGACATGACCCGGCAAAATAGCTCCCTTGCAAGCCATTATGATCAAACATTCTACGACAGGCAAATCGACGGAAGGCTGAAATCTGCAAGAAAATATGCCGCCATTCTGGCAACAATGCTTCTTCCCAAGTCCGTTCTTGACATCGGATGTGGGCGCGGGACTTGGCTCAAAGCTTTTTCAGAACGTGGCGCGGAGCGGTTGGTGGGTATAGATGGTCCCTGGAATTCTCAAGCAGGTATGATCGATAGCTCAATTCAATTTGCTCAATGTGACCTCGAAAACATGCCCATGCTGGGTGAGCGGTTCGATCTTTCCCTCAGCCTAGAGGTCGGCGAGCATCTATCAATGAACGCTGCTGAAAAACTCATCGCTGCTCTTTGTGGGGCCTCGGACATCGTTGTATTTGGCGCAGCAGTGCCAGGTCAGGGGGGCATAAATCACATCAATGAACAGCCCCAAAGCTTCTGGGCGAGTAAATTCTTGGCCCGCGGCTATTCCGCATTCGACCTCTTTCGGCCGAAAGTCTGGGAAGATGAGGATGTAGAGGTCTATTACCGGCAAAATACATTTCTCTACGCGAAGGAGGATGCTTTGCAGCCGGAATGCAAACAGATTCTTGAATGTTGTAGAATATCCTCTCTTGCGTTTATGGACATTAGGCACCCTGACCTAGCGGGAATCAAGGTTCACCTTGCCGCCCTTGAAAAAGCAATAAAGAGGCGTCTGGGCAGCACCAAGGCATCTTAAAGCCTGTTTATGTAGGATCAACTCGCGGCGGCATAGATTGGCATGGGGTTGAGCAGGGCCTCGACGCCGGAGAGGATCGCCGCGAAAGCGAGGCGAGCTGCGGCGACATCCAGGCGGCCCGCACGGTCCCGGAGCAGCCCGCCCCGATGCACCAGCCAGCCGAGGCTGCGCTCAATGCCCTCCGCAGCCATTCCACGCGCAATTGCGCATGTAACCTCGGGCTGCTCCGCTCAGCGGCCCGCGAGCACGACGAAACCCTTCTGTGCGGGGTCGCCCGCGACGACGCGATGGCGCGTGCCGTGCAGGTTGCACCATTCCCAGCAGTGCTCGGCGGTGAAGGCGCGGTCAAAAATCGCCTTATACCCACGCAGACCCCTTCCAGCCACCGCGCCATCTCCTCAACCGCGCAACTCGATACCATTTCCTTCAGAGCCGCCTCGTGGCGTGCCCGATGCGCCTCGGTCCACATCTCCACTCCAGACCCGCCTGGCCAGGCGGATATCCGTGATCTCAGCGGAGTAGATGGGATCGCGGCACAGATAGGTCACTCAAACAGGATTTCAGAGCGTCCATCCCATTCCCGGCGATGGACAGCGCGCGCTCACAATCGTATCAAAATCCTCTTAACTCGGCAGGACCGACTTGCGGAGCATTTGGCATGCGATTTTCCCTTGTCATTGCGACTCTGGATCGTACCGACGAACTGGCCGCGCTGCTCGGCTCTCTCGCGGCGCAGAGTTTCAAAGATTTCGAACTCATCATCGTTGATCAGAACGCCGACGATCGGCTCGTACCCACCCTGGCGGCATTCCCAAGCTTGCGCATCCGTCGCCTGCGCTGCTCTGTGCGCGCATTGTCGCTGGCCCGCAACTACGGCCTGGCGCAGTGCAATGGCGACCTCGTCGGCTTTCCGGACGACGACTGCCTGTTTCCACCCGGAACCCTGACGGCGGTGGATGCCGCCTTTCGCGCCGATGCCGCCCTCGCGCTGTTGTCCGGGCCGGCTGTCTCGCCCGACGGCGCACTGGGCTCGGGGCGCTGGTCGCCCGTCAGTGGTCCGATCACCGTCGCCACCGTCTGGACACGGGTGATCGCGTTCAACATGTTCATCCGCCGCGACACGCTGTCCAGCGTCGGCGGATTCGACGAAACGCTCGGCGTCGGCGCCCGCTTCGGCTCGGCCGAGGAGACCGACCTCGCCATCCGCGTCATCCAGGCCGGCAACAAGGCGTTCTACGACACCAACCTGCACGTGATCCATCCCGACAAGCGGATGACACGCGCCGCTATAGCGCGGGCCTTCAGCTACGGCACCGGTCTTGGGCGTGTGTTGCGCAAGCACCGCGTGGCCACTCACGTGGCGTCCCAGTTCTTCGTGCGGCCGACCGGCGGCATCCTGCTAAGCCTCGCGCGGTTGCGGCCGCTAGATGCGCTTTATTACTGGAAGACACTACAGGGCCGCCTCAGCGGCTATTTCGCGAACTTTCCATGATGCCGCCCGCGCACTGGCTAGCCCGGCCGCGAAGGCGGTCTCGTATTCCGCCGCCATGCGCGCCAGCGTGAAGCGCCGCGCCAGCGCCTGGCCGCGCTGGGCCATGGCGACGCGGGATGCGTCGTCGCGGATCGCCTCTAGGATGGCGTCGGCCAGATGCAGGGCGGAGCCCGGCGTCACGATCAAGCCGGTGTCCCGGTCCCGCACGGCGTCCGCGCCGACGCCGGTCGGCGTGGTCACTGCCGCCAGGCCCAGCGCCATGGCCTCAATCAGGGCCAAGCCAAACCCTTCGGAGAGCGAGGGGAACAGGAACACCGCGTGGCGTTGCAGCGCCTCGATCTGGTCGGCCAGCGGCAGGCGGGGCAGCACGCGCACCCGCGCTCTCGCGCGCGCGGAGAAATGCGACAGCACCTGCTGTTCCAGCAAGCCGGTGCCACCGATGGTCAGCGCCGCGTCCGGCACCTTCTCCAGCACGCGCTCGAAAGCGGGCGGCAGGGCGGCGGCGCCCTTGCGCGCTCTCCAAGAACCGAACCAGATCAGCGTGCGCGGATCGCGCTCCTCCGGCGGCCGGGCCGTGGCGCTCGCCGCCAGGATCTGAGGATGCAAGGCGGGCGCGATCATGGCGATCCCGCACGGCGCCGCGTGGCGCCGCAAGTAGTCGAGGTCGCGGCGGTTCTGGACGATGGTCAGGTCGGCCTGGCGCGTGCCCCCTTCGTCCCACGCGATCGGCGGCCATTCCGCGACCCGCTTGTGCCACGGGTACGGCATGTGCCGCGCCAGCGCCTCGGTCAGGCGCGCCTGGTAGTCGAAGAGGTTCAGCCCATGCACGTGATTGACGAGCAGCGGCCGCTCCGCGCGCCCGCGCAGGCGTCGGAAGAGCGCCGCGCCCATGCCGGACGGCGCCATCACCACGTCGATCCCGGCGAAATCCCGTCCGGCTTCCCGCCAGCCGATCCATTGCGGCATCGCCAGCTTCTCCACGCCTGTCGCCAGCAGGCGCCGCCGCGGCAGGCGGAAATCCTCGTAGTGCCGCGTCTCGACGTGATGACCGCGACTCGTCAGTCCCTCGCGCAGCAGGTGATAGACGCGCGAGGCGCCGGCATCGGGATCGTTGCGGGAATGCGATAGCAGCAGGATGTTCATGGCGGACCCGATCCGCGGCGGCGGCAGCCGATAGAACCGTCCGATGACGCGAAAGCGAAGCTGTCCGAACGAAGCTTGGCCAGATTGCCCTGCCGTCCGGGCACCATCGCCCAAAAGGACCATGGGGCGGAGGCGGCCAGGTCAGACGAGCGACGCCATGCGAGCACGGCGATCGACGCGACCGGGCTCTCAGCGCAGCAGGACGCGCGGGGCTGGCTCGGTGTTCAGACAGGCGGTGACGATCACCCCGGTCCAGATCGCCAGCGACACGGCCCCGGCCACGCGGGCGCTCCTGGGCATCCGGGTCTCGGCGGCGAGCGCCGCCACGTACCCGCTGCGGTGGAACAGGTCCGCGTTCACCAGCCCGAGCAGCACCAGGATCAGCTTCAACGTGAAGTAGGCGTGGCTGCCGACATGCACCGGGTCGTAGAAGAACAAGGCGATGCCGCTGAGGAGAGCGACGCCGAACGTGGCGTAGAGCCAGGGCAGCGTGTGCTCGGCGAACGCCTTGAGCGGCACCGTGGCGCGCAGGCCGATCAACCGGAGGTCGAGCAGCCCGATCCCACCAAAGAAGGCCGACATCGAGAGAATGTGAACGATCCGGATGAGATGATGATAGGGCTGCATTTCGAAATGCAGCGCCCGGCTCGATAGCGCGATCAGAAGCCAATAAGGGATCCGAAGGAACGCGAGCACGTGGTGCTCCGTCATGACCGGAACTCCGAGACGGCAGGCTCGACCCGCGTGGTCGAGGCTTGATATTGCGAACGCTTCGCATTAACAACTCCCGAGCGAAGGGGGAAGCCTGGCATGGCGATCAGGGACGCGGGATGGGTGCTGGTGCTGGCCTGCCTTGCCGCGGCGCCGGTCTCGGCGCGGGCCGCCGACCCGATCGCGCTGGTCCTGAGGGACCACCGCTTCACCCCCGATCACCTGGAGGTGCCGGCCGGGCAGCGTTTGCGCATCGAAGTCACCAACCAGGACGCGACGCCCGCGGAGTTCGAGAGCTTCGATATGAAGGTCGAGAAAATCGTGGTGCCTGGCGGGAAGATCACCGTCTCCGCCGGGCCGCTGCGCCCGGGCACGTACAAGTTCTTCGACGACTACCATCCGGACGCGGCGACCGGAACCATCACCGCCGTCGAGGGCAAGGAGTAGGCGCGTGGTTGCCAGTCTGCTGATCGTCTTTCGCGAGGTGCTCGAAGCCGGGCTGATCGTCGGGATCGTGATGGCGGCGACCCAAGGCATCCGCCACCGCGCGCCCTGGATCGCGGGAGGGATCGGCGTCGGGATTCTCGGCGCCTCGCTGCTCGCCGCCTTCGCGGGAACGCTGTCCAGCGCCCTCGCGGGGTATGGGCAGGAAGTCTTCAACGCCGGCGTGCTGATCGTCGCCGTCATCATGCTCGGATGGCACAACATCTGGATGGCGAGCCACGGCCGCGAACTGGCGCGCGAGATGCGGGCCGTCGGTGAGGCGGTGGTGGCCGGGGAGAAATCGCTGCTGGCCATGGCGGTCGTGGTCGCGGTCGCGGTCCTGCGCGAAGGCTCCGAGGTGGTGCTGTTCCTGTACGGGGTCGTCGTCTCGACCCAGACCGGTCCCGGACCGCTGCTGCTGGGCGGCCTGCTCGGCGTCGTTGCGGGCGCCCTGATCTCCTGGCTGATCTATCGCGGCCTCGTCGCGATCCCGCTCAAGCGTCTGTTCTCCGTGACCAGCGTGCTGATCGCGCTGGTCGCCGCCGGCATGGCGGGGCAGGCCGCCTCCATCCTGGCCGGGGCCGACCTGATCCCGGCGTGGGGGTACCAGCTCTGGGACACGTCCTGGCTGCTGCCCGACGCGACGCTGACCGGCAAGGCGCTCCATGCGTTGGTCGGCTACTCCGACCGGCCGATGGGCGTGCAGCTCGCGGCCTATCTCGCGACGCTGGTCATCCTGGTGGTGGCCGGGCGGCTCGTCTACCCGCCGCCCTCCAGGCAGGCCGCGACCCAGCACTGATCCCCTCCAAGGGAGAGCCGCCGTGAAAGTCCTGGCATTCGTCTTCTGCGCAGCGGGATCGCTCGTTCTGGCTCACGCCGGGCAGGCGCGCGAGTACCCGATCGGCGGCCCCGCCCACGCGCACGACATGGAGATCGCCGCGAACTACCTCGTCGGCATCGAGATGGCACCGATGCCGCCTGGCATGGCGATGGGTTCCGATGC
>DATFDN010000358.1:0-8637 GCA_035252035.1 Acetobacteraceae bacterium
GCGCTGGTGGCGAGGAAGGTGCGCAGGCCCGCGGCGGGCAGCACGGCGGCGGCGTTGAAAGTCTTGTAGTCCGGGCCGGGGCCGTTCGAGTTGCCACCCGGCACCGGCGCGTCACCCGAGATGACCAGCACCGGCGAACCGGTGCGGCTGGCATAGACCGAGGCGTGCAGGCCGTTGGCGGTGGCTGGGCCACGGCCGATCACCGCGACGCCCAGCCTGCCGGTCGCGGCGGCATAGCCCTCCGCCATCGCCACCGCCTGGTT
The DNA here is from genome assembly GCA_035252035.1 of Acetobacteraceae bacterium. GTDB lineage: Bacteria > Pseudomonadota > Alphaproteobacteria > Acetobacterales > Acetobacteraceae > DATFDN01. The sequence continues at coordinate 264 of DATFDN010000358.1, forward strand.
CTCGTGCCGCGCGCCGATGAAGCGGATGCCCAGGGCGTCGAGCGAGGTGACAAACACCGCGGTGTCGTCGCTCATCAGCCCAAACACGGTGTCGATGCCGAGATTGTGAATGTCCTCGGCCAGCATCCGATGCACCGGGATCGTGCGCTCGGCGGTCGCGGCCTCGCCTGTGGGCGTAATGGGCGTATCCACGTTTCCCCTCCGCTTCCCTGTGGCCGGGCAGCCCAGCGCCTTGGGTTATCGCGTCCGGTCCGGCGGCCTCATTCAGCAACCGCTGGCCGGCCGTGGCAAGCCGAGCCGCCAATTTTCTGTACGCGAAACGTTTTTTGACACAGGAATGAAACACGTGTATAACATTTGCTTAACAGATCTTCACCCTCTCCTGGCGGAGCGAATGGATGCACCACCTGGACTTGGCCGTGTTCCACCTTATTAACGGTGGATGCGGAGGCTGGCTGGCTGACCAGATCGTTGCCTTCGAGGAAGGCCGATATCTCTTCCGGGCGCTGCCGCTGATCCTGTATTGGTGGTTCTGGTTTAGCGCCGATACGGACCGCCGGGACCAGCACAGACGCATCCTCGTCGGCGCCTTGCTTGGGACATTTGTGGCTCTGCTTCTAGCCCGCGGCATGGCGCTTGCGCTTCCCTTCCGGCCGCGTCCGATGCACGAGCTTGGGCTTGGCTATCGCGCTCCGCTGCTTCCGATCGCCCGGAACATGGAGGACTGGAGTTCGTTCCCGAGCGACACGGCCGCACTGTTCTTCGCGCTCTCGTTCGGAATTTGGCGCCTGTCCCGCCCGCTCGGCGTGGCGCTCATGACTTACTCGGCAGTCTGGATATGCCTGCCGCGGATCTACCTTGGCATCCACTATCCGTCGGACATCCTTGTGGGCGCGCTCCTCGGGATCGCTGTTGTCTGGGCGACGCTTCGGATATTGGAGGCGCCCGATGGCGCGCTCGGGCGACGCATCTTGGCATCAGTGTCGGGGACCGAGGTACAGCGGCCGGGACTGTTCTACGCTACGGCTTTCGTCGCCTCATTCGAAATGGCCATGCTTTTCGACGATGTCCGGGCCTTTGGGCGTGCCGGCCTCCACTGGCTGCACCATGGCGGCGCCGGACTTGGGATGGGGGTCATCGCGATCACAGCAATCGGCCTCCTCATGGCTTTGGCGGCGGTCGCCGTTCTCCTCCGGCGCCGCCCCCAGCATCAAGTCCGTGCCGCCCTTCGCGTCTCCTGATCCGTGCTGCGGTGAAACGCAGCATGACTCCACCAGCCGGACCAGGCAGCGCGTGCGCTGCCTGGTCCCAGCCTGAGTTGGTCAACCCGCGCAGGTCCGGCACTGGCCGGCTTGGGAAAAGGAAGGGTGGTCGCAGTTCCTTACTTCTTTGCGAGCCTGGCCACCGTCGCCCGCACCGACCGGATTGCGACGGTCCCCTGCCAGATCGCGTTGTGGCATGGTCAGCGCTTCGGCTTGGAAGCCATCGCGCCGCCGCTCCCGATCCGGCCGTTTCCCGTCTGGATGGTTTGGAGCCGGCGCTTGGGCGCCGATCCCGCGATTGCCTGGCTGCGAACAGAAATCCTCCGTCTCGTTCAGTCGGCCTGCGCTGCCCAGGGCGTATTGGACAAATGACGCACCAGGAAATCGACCACGGCACTGACGCGGGCGGGCCGCAGGCTCCCCGGCGGAGTGACGATGTTCAACGCGATCGAGGGCAAGGACCAATCGGCCATTACGGCCTCTAACTGGCCAGCCGCCAGGTCACTCCACACCATGAACTCCGGCTGCACCGCGAGACCCAGGCCGGCCAGGAGCGCCGCCCGGAGCGCGTCGGCGTTATTGGCGCGCAGGGGGCCAACGGGTGTCGCCACCGCCTCCTCGCCAGACGTGTGGATGAAGCGCCAGCGATCCGGGGTGGGCAGGTACGCGTACCCGAAGCAAGCGTGCTGGGTGAGTTCGTGCGGATGGATCGGCCGGCCCCGGCGCTCGAAATAGGCTGGCGCGCCGACCAGGAGCCGCCGGACAGCGCACAAGCGCCGGGTCCGCAGGGTCGAATCGGCAAGCGCGGCGATGCGCAGAGCCAAATCGAAGCCGCCGCCGATCAGATCGACCAGCGCATCGCTCAAATGTAGATCAACCGAGAGTTGCGGAAAAGTGCGCAGCAACTCCGGCAGCGCCGGGGCGACATACGCGAGTCCAAACGACATCGGAGCGGCCAGCCGCACAAGGCCGCTCGGAGTCGTGGACTGGGCCACGACCGCCGTCTCCAGCGCCTCCGCTTCCGCGAGGATGCGCCCCGCACTAGCGACGGAGCCGCGGCCGACCTCCGTCAAGGACAGCCGGCGGGACGTGCGGTTCAACAACGGGGCGCCGATCCTCGCTTCGAGACGGAGGATGGCTTTGGAGACCGTGGCCTTCGAGAGTGCCAGCTCGTTGGCGGCGCGGACGAACGAGCCGGTCTCCGCCACCTTGGCGAACACCGCCCAGGCTTCCAGGTCGGGCAGGCGAGGCATGGCCATCTTCGGAAACGATGAGTTTCCAGTGTTTCTCTTTTAAAGCCGATTGGCCAGTTCGATCTTGCGAGGATTGAACTCGCTCCTTGGAGCAGCAGGAGGACTCGCGTCATGATCGAATTGCGGCCCTATAGCAGCCTGGGCGGCGGCGACCACGGCTGGCTCAACACCCGCCACCACTTTTCATTCGCCGGCTATCACGATCCCGCGCGTCTGCACTGGGGCTCCGTGCGGGTCTGGAACGACGACGAGATCGCCCCTCGGAGCGGCTTTCCGCTCCATCCGCACGCGAATATGGAGATCATCACCTATGTCCGGCAGGGTGCGATCACGCACGAAGACAACCTCGGCAACCAGGGGCGGACCGAAGCCGGCGACGTGCAGGTGATGAGCGCCGGGGGCGGCATCCAGCACGCCGAGTACAACCTCGAGCCCGGCACCACCAAACTCTTCCAGATCTGGGTCATCCCGAACCAGCGTGGCGGAATCCCGTTCTGGGGCACGAAGCCGTTCCCCAAGACCGATCGCGCGGGGCGCTTCGTCGCCCTGGCCAGCGGCTTCGGAGCGGACAAGGATGCGCTGCCGATCCGCGCGGAGGCGCGGGTGGTCGGCGCGACCTTGAAGGCTGGTCAGACGGCGGAGTACCAGCTTGGCGCTGACCGGAAAGCCTATCTGGTTCCCGCCGACGGCGTGGTGGAAATCAATGGAGTGCGCGCGGCCGTGCGCGACGGCGTGGCGGTCCGCGAGGAAGAGGTGCTGCGTATCACGGCGCTGGAGGATGCCGAGATCGTCATGGTGGACGCGGCATGACGCAATCGAACCGATTGGCAAGCCGAGGAGCAATCCCATGAGCTGGCTTTCCGCCGAAAACCCTGAGTGCCCAGCCCCGCCAAGCGGCGTGGAGCTGGTGATCGTCCCCCGCGCGCACGACCTTGGCGGCTTCGAGGTGCGCCGCGCCCTGCCCGCCACCGAGCGGCAGATGGTCGGACCTTTCATCTTCTTCGACCAGATGGGGCCAGGCGAGTTCCTAGCAGGCAGCGGGCTGGATGTGCGCCCCCATCCGCACATCGGGCTGGCGACGGTTACGTACCTGTTCGACGGTTCCATCCTGCACCGCGACACCCTTGGATTTCGCCAGCCCATTGTTCCAGGGGACGTGAACTGGATGACCGCCGGGCGCGGCATCGCGCATTCGGAACGCACCGACACCGCGCTGCGAACCCGCGCCAACCGCCTCTTCGGCATCCAATCCTGGGTTGCGCTGCCGAGGGCGGCCGAGGATCTCCCGCCGCACTTCGTCCATCACGCGGCCAATACTCTGCCGGAGCTACGCGACGGCGGAACCCATCTGCGGTTGATCGCCGGGGAGGGCTGGGGCGCGCGCTCGCCTGTCGCGACCCACTCGACCCTGTTCTACGCCGATGCGGACCTGACGCCGGGCGCTTCCCTGCCGCTGCCAGACGAACACGAGGAGCGTGGTGTCTACGTTGTGGGGGGCACGGTTGAAGTCGCCGGCACGAGCTTCGAGGCTGGCCGGATGTTGCTATTCCGAACCGGAGACCGACTCGCCTTGCAGGCTGGCGCAGAGGGCGCGCGGCTGCTGTTGCTGGGCGGGGCGGCGATGGACGGACCGCGCTACCTATTTTGGAACTTCGTAAGTTCCTCCCGTGAGCGGATCGAGCAGGCGAAGGCGGACTGGCGCGGGGGGCGGTTCGGGACAATACCAGGCGACGATCAGGAGTTTATCCCCCTTCCAGAAGGACGCGTGACGATCCAGGCGGAGGGTTCGCGGGTGGCGAAAGGCTCACCGACGAGCTGAGTCACGCCTCCGCGCGTTCCAAGCCGGCACGCTCCCAATGCCCAAGCGTCGCGGCGGCTTCGTACGTGCTTTGTAGGAAAGCAAGCAGTACCTCATCCGGCGCACCCGCCCGCCGGACCTCATTGTAGGGCAGGATGAACTGCCCAAGCTCGCGACTGTAGAACGCCGCGGCAGGGCGGACCGGCGCTTCAGGGAAACCTGGCGGTTCCGGAAAGGCATAGGAATAAAAGGCGGGTTCCTCAATGCCATCCCCGCCTGGCCAGAATCCGCAACTGCTGACCTCATGAGAGTAGGCTTCGCGTGTTATCCGATCGGCGGCCGGCTGTGGCGGCGCGAGGCGGCCGGAGAAGCGGGTCACTGCCAGGTCGAAGCTGCCCCAGAAGAAATGCACCGGGCTCACCTTGCCGATGAAACGTGCCCTGAACATCGTGAAGACGCGGTCCGCCTGCACGAGAATGCGCCAGAACCGGTTTGCATAGTCTGGATCGTAGGCGCCGTGATCGCGGTCCGCCTCGAACTGGACCGGATTGGCGATTTCGACCGGCATGGTCCAGATTCGCACTTGGAGCCCAAGCGAGCGCAAACGGTCCATGAGCAGCGCATGGAAATCGGCGACAGTGCGTGGCCGCAACACGAACGAGTCCCGCGCGCCGTCGCTGGTCTGAATGCCAAGGCAATGACTGACAAAATCAAAATCGATTTGGAAAATGCGCGTACCGTGGGGGATTGGGGAGGTCGTCAGTCCACGACTGGTGACATAGAGCGGCACCTGCCACCAGTGGTTGATCAAGGGTGCCTGAGCGAGTCTTAGCTTGCCCACGATCTGCGTCCATCGATGCAGCGTCGCGTAGGTGTCCCGCCACCCGTTAAGCGGCAGATCCGGCCAGATGTCGGACCGGGCCTTCCAATCGCCGCCATTGTCCTCGGTCATGACCATCTCCAAGAGCGACATTGCCAGTCATATTCGCTATGAAAACGTGGTCTAGCTTGAGATGGCTGACGGCATAACCACCCCGGTTACGGCGGTGGGCGCCAAGAGCAGTGGCAAAAGCGGGCCATCTAGGATGAGACTGGGCGCCGCGTCGGCCAGTATCCGCGCCGCCATGCAGGATTTCCTGAAACGGACTGCCACCGGCCAGGAGTTTACGGCCGCATCGTAGAAGACGCAACTAGCTGTATCAGGTTCCAGGGACCGCCATGCCCTTCTGGGCCAACTCGCGCTGCGCCTTCTCGGTCTTGCGCAAATCGAGCCCCATCCCATGCAGGATATGCGGCGCCTTGGTGAACTGGATGTCCGCGTAGTCCACCACCTCGACCCGATTGCCCCAGGGATCGAGGAAATCCAGGAAGGGACCGTCCAGCAACTCGGCCCCCGCGGCGGTCGCCAGCTCCCGCACCGCCGCGCGATCATCCACGACCAGCCCGAAATGGCGATGACCGCGCACGGCGCGGACCGGTCCCTCCATGAGCGCGATGAACTGGTCGCCCATGTCGATGAAGGCCGCGCCCGGCTGGCGTCCCCGCAACGTGAAGCGGAAGATGCGGCCGTAGAAGGCAAGCGCCTCCCCCACATCGCCGACTTCGAGCGCGATATGGTTCAGCCCGACCAAGCGAGGGCGGCGTTCGTTGCGATCGGCTTGCCTGTCCATGCTGTCCCCTCCGTTTGCCGCGCCCGATCAGCCGGCCTCCTCCGGCGTGATGGAGAGTTCATGCCGCTCTGCGCGGCGCAGCACCTCAAGAATAGTCGTCTGCCCTGCTCGCTCACCTGTCAGCAGCCGGTGCAGGTCGTCCACGCCGCCCACCGGCGTCCCGGCGAAGCTTAGCACGATATCGCCGGCCAGCACGCCCGCGCGCGCCGCAGGCCCCTCCGGTGTCACCTCCACGGCCAGCACGCCGGTGCCAAGCGGCCAATCCAGCGCGCGACGCTGGCGCGTCAGCAGCGGCACGGTCTGCGTGGCCAGGCCAAGCCGCGCCCGGCGTACCCGCCCCTCCTGCATCAGCCGCATCGCCACATCGGTCGCGGTATCGATGCCGATGGCGAAGCAAATCCCTTGCGCCGGGAGAATCGTCGCCGTGTTGATCCCGACGACACGCCCGGCGCCGGACACCAAAGGCCCTCCGGAATTGCCGGGGTTGAGCGGCGCGTCGGTCTGGATCACGCTCTCGATCAGCCGCCCCGAACGCGCCCGCAGCGTGCGGCCGAGCGCGCTGACGATGCCCGCCGTCAGCGTGCATTGAAAGCCCAGCGGGTTCCCAATGGCCAAGACCAGCTCGCCCACCCGAAGGTGGGCGGAGCGGCCCAGCGCCGCATGAGGCAGCCCTGCACCGGACAAGCGCAGCACCGCGATGTCGGTTTCCGGGTCATCCCCCACTAGCGTGGCCTCAAGCTCCCGCCCATCGATCAGGGAGGCACGCAGGCGCGCGGCACCGGTAACAACGTGATTGTTGGTGAGCGCATACCCGTCGGGTGTGAACACCACGCCGGACCCCTGGCCGCGCGGCCGTCCATCAGGACGCAGAGCCAGCACATGCAGCACCGCTGGCGCGACGCGCTCATAGGCATGAATTACACGAGCAGAATAGGGATCGAGCGCCTCGTCCACGTCGGGAGAAAGGCTTGTCTGGTCGAGAGGCATGGACGTGATATGGGCATGGCGCGGGCCTCCGGCACCCGGTCATGCGGCCAGGAGTGAACGTCATTTAGGCTCGCGCAGCCTGCGTTGCAGCTTCGCCATCCCGCCGATCCAGCGGTCATAGTCCGCCGTCTTATTCCGCATATAGGTGGCCACCTCCGGATGCGGCAGGATCAGGAATTTCTCGTCGGCAAGGCCCTGGATCACGGCTTCGGCCACCTCGTCGGGGCTCAGCACCCCATCCGCCGATTGCGGCCCGACGGGTACCGCTCGGAGCATCGGCGTGTCCACCCCTTGTGGGCACAAGACTGAGACCTTGATGCCATCCGCCCGGTGCGCGATCGCGAGGCTCTCCGCGAATCCGATCGCGGCGTGCTTGGTGGTCGAATAGACGGCGCTGCCGATCTGCGAGAGCACTCCCGCCGCCGACGCCGTTTGGAGGAAGTAGCCGCCGCCCCGCTGGCGCATTCGGGGGATCAGGGCGCGCGCGGCGAAGACATGGGCCATGACGTTCACGGCCCAACTGCGCTCCCACGCCTCATTGGAGGCAAAGGCCACGTTGTCCGCGGCAAGGTCAAATCCCATCGCGACCCCAGCGTTGGAGCAGAACAACGAGATCGGGCCGAACCGGCCCTCCACATCCTCGATGACGTGGCGGATATCCGCCTCCTGCGACACGTCGCATCGGTAGGCGGCACCCCCTATGTCCGCCGCTATGGCCGCCGCGCCAGTCTCATTGAGATCGGCCACGACCACGGTACGCGCGTTCTCGCGCCGGAACCGGCGGGCGAGCGCCTTGCCGATCCCCTCGGCACCACCTGTGACGACGACAACCTGCCCCTCGACCCTCATGCGATCCTCAAGCACCTGCCTGGCATCCCAGGGAGCATAGCGGAGCCCCGGACCTTGACGAGATCCGCCTCCTCTGTCGGGATCTCGAACCGTCATGGAGCCCACCGAGAGCGCGATGGCCGCGATCGAGACGCGGCGCGATGACGGATCGATTCCCCTCGACGCCCTGCGCCGGTTCCTTGATGAGCGTGGCATCGGCACGGGGCCGCTCTCCGTTGAACGCATTGGCGAGGGCCATTCAAACCTCACCTACAAGGTGCGAAGGGCGGATCGCTCGGTCGTCCTGCGCCGCCCGCCGCCGCCACCGTTCATTCCGGGGACGCATGATGTGCTCCGGGAATTTCGCATCCTCTCCCGCCTCCAGGGCGTGCCCGCGCCGAAGGTGCTTGCCCACTCCGCCGATCCGGCGGTGATCGGTGCGCCATTTTACGTGATGGAGCATATCGAGGGCCGTGTCCTCACCGATGACCTTCCGGCGGTGTTCGCGCCCGAACGCGAGCGGCGGCGCATCGGCGAGGAAGTCGTGGATGCGCTCGTCGCGCTGCACGCCGTGGA
>DATFDN010000359.1:0-2261 GCA_035252035.1 Acetobacteraceae bacterium
GGCGCGGAGCGGGGCGCCATCGGCGATCATGTCCGGCCGTGCTGGACCTCCGATCCCGGCGCGCCGGATCTCGATCGGATGTCGGTCTTGCTCACCGTGACGACCGACGCGGACGGCGTGGTGCGCCAGGCCGGGGTGGCCGCCGCCGATGCGGGGCGGCTCTCCAATCCCAGCCTCCGCGCCTTCGCCGAGCGGGCGGTGCGCGCCGTGATGTCGCCGGATTGCGCGAACCTGCCCCTGCCGCCCCGGATGCTGGGCAAGGTGAACGTGCTGACATTCCGCTTCAGCCCCTGACCGGTCCAACCCTCGATCCACGCAAGGACTCGCATGACGCACCCCGAGGTCGTTCCCCACCTGTCGCGCCGCGGCCTGATCGGCGCGGCCGGTGCCGCCTCTTTGCTCGCCGCCAGCCCGGCCCTCGCCCAGGCGCCGAGCGCGGTCATCGATGTGAACCGCGCCCGCGCCGCGCCGATCCCGATCGCGATCACCGACCTTGCCGGCAACGACCCTGCCTCGGCCGCGCTCGGCCGCGACATCGCCCAGGTCATCACCGCCGACCTTGGCAATTCCGGCCTGTTCCGCCCGATCGGCCAAGCCGCCTTCGTCCAGGGACCGACCAAGCCTGGCGGCGTGCCCGAGTTCCAGAATTGGGCGGCGATCGGCGCGCAAGCCTTGGTGACGGGCACGGTGCAGGCATCCGGTCCCACCATGCGGGTGGAGTTCCGGCTCTGGGACGTGCTGCCGCGCGCGCAGCTCCAGGGCACCGCCTACACCAGCAGCAGCGCCAACTGGCGCCGCATCGCGCACATCATGGCCGACGTGATCTATGAGCGGCTGCTCGGCGAGAAGGGGTATTTCGACACCCGCATCGCCTACATCTCCGCCACCGGCCCGCGCGGGCGCCAGGTCCGGCGACTCGCCATCATGGACCAGGACGGCGCCAACCAGCGGCTGCTGACGGATGGCGCCTGGATGGTGCTGACGCCGCGCTTCGCCCCGGTGCGCGACCAGCTTGCGTTCATGAGCTACGCGAACAATCGCCCGCGGGTCTATCTGCTGGATCTCACCACCGGCCGGCAATCGGCGCTCGGCGACTTCAACGGGATGACCTTCGCCCCGCGCTTCTCGCCCGATGGCGGGCGGGTCATCATGTCGCTCGCGCAGGGCAGCGGATCGGACATCATCGTCGTGGACCTCGCCAGCCGCGCGACGCAGCGCCTGACGCACTCGGATTCGATCGATGTCAGCCCGTGCTACAGCCCAGACGGGAGGCAGATCGTGTTCAACTCCGACCGCGGGGGAGACCAGCAGCTCTACGTCATGGGAGCCGGGGGCGGGGAGGCGCGGCGCATCAGCTTCGGCTCGGGCCGCTACGCGACCCCGGTCTGGTCGCCGCGCGGCGACCTGATCGCCTTCACGCGCTTCGGCGGGGGGGGCAGCGGCTTCGAGATCGGCGTCATGCACCCCGACGGCAGCGGCGAGCGAATCCTGGCGCAGGGCTGGGACATCGAGGGACCGACCTTCGCACCGAACGGCCGCGTGCTGATGTTCTTCAGCCAGAGCCGGGCTGCCGACGAGACCGGCGCGGGCTTCTCCTCGCACCTGGTTTCGGTGGACATCACTGGCTTCAACCAGCGTCCGATTCCGACCGCGACCAACGCCACCGACCCGGCGTGGTCTCCGCTCGGGGGGTAGTCCGGCGCGGCCTTGCCGGTTCCGCGCGAGACCCGTAGAAGGAGCGACAAGCGCGAAAGCGAGCGTCTGGGAGGTGCGGTGCCGGCCCGCTTGGGATTTGCCAACGACGTGCTATCTCGGGAGCGGGATCAAGGGACCGAGCCGGACGGCTCCCCCCCCTTTCACCAAACCTTCGAGGCGTCGCCGCTTTGGGCAGCGAGAAGCTCGCCGCGAATTCGGAACCGGCGGGCCTGGCCATCCGGTTCCAGGGTGGCGTTCTCGCTCCTTGCCCATGCGGTCATCCTCGCGGGCGCTTTGCTGTTCGTGCAAACCCGGCCGCGTGATCTCCCCTCGTCGGAAGGGGTCGAGGTCGTCTTCGAGCCGGTCCCGGCACCCGCGCGATCGGACACGCCGCCCGCGCCGGCTTTTCAAGCGCCGGAACCCGCCCCACCCGTGAAGGAGCCTCCGCCCCAATCCCCCGATCAGTCCCCGCCCGTGCAAGAGCCGCCCACGGCGCCGGAACCGAGTTCGCCTCCACCGTCCCCCGAGCCGCCCCCCGTCCAGGCGGCGGAACCGGTTCCCGATCA
>DATFDN010000360.1:0-9338 GCA_035252035.1 Acetobacteraceae bacterium
CCTACTTTTAATTGGTCCGATTTACCAGTTACATCCAATGCGCCGGCTGCCACTGCCAGCCGGACGGGGTCTGCGCCCAGTAGCCCGGCATGTACAGCCCGCTATGGCCCTCGCGCGGGACATATTCGCCCGGCTGCCAGACATAGCCCGCGCCGTTCCAGTCCCAATGCCCTGGCTGCCAGATCAGCAAGGTCGCCGTGACCGGCGGCTTGGGCATCGGGTCCGGCCGTGGCGGCGGCACGGGAGGCGGCGTGGCCATGGAGGCCACCTGGGGCTGGGCGGCGCAACCAGCGAGCAACGCGATCGTGCCGGCGAGGATGGCGGCGAGGTAAGGTCGCGGCATTCGGGTCAGAGCCTTCGTCTGTCGGTGGCGCGCAACAAATGCCCAACCCGTGGCGGCTTGTCCACGGCTCCTTGTCAAACCGGAACCAGCACCGTCGCCACCGCCTGGGCGGCGATGCCCTCGGCGCGGCCGGTGAAACCAAGGCGCTCGGTCGTCGTCGCCTTGACCGAGACGCGGGAGGGCTCGACGCCGAGCAGGGAGGCGAGGCGCGCGATCATCGCCAGGGCGTGCGGGGTGATCTTCGGGCGCTCGCAGATCAGGGTGACGTCGGCATTCGCGAGCACGCCGCCGCGCGCCGCGATCCGCCCGGCGGCGTGGGTCAGGAAGCGCGCGCTGTCGGCGTCCTTCCAGGTCGCCTCGCTGGGCGGAAAGTGCCGCCCGATATCGCCCTCGGCCAGCGCGCCGTAGATCGCGTCACACAGCGCATGGATTCCCACATCCGCATCGGAGTGTCCGGCGAGGCCCCGCTCGTGTGGCACCTCGATGCCGCACAGCACCAGCCGCCGTCCCGCTTCCAGAACATGCACATCGAAGCCGGTGCCGACGCGCGGGATCAGGCGGGCGGACATGGCGCGCTCCAGTCGAGGGAGGTCGTCGGGATAGGTCAGCTTGATATTGTCCTCCGCGCCCGCCACCAGCGCGACGGCGAGTCCCTGGGCTTCCAGAAGCGCCGCGTCATCGGTCGCGCTGGCCAGGCCGGCGCGATGCGCCGCGAGCAGGGTATCGAAGCGGAAGGCTTGCGGGGTCTGCGCGCGGTAGAGGTTGTCGCGCGGCACGGTCGCGGCGATCCGCCCGCCCTCGCCCCGCTTGAGCGTGTCAGCGACCGGCACGGCGGGAATGGCGCCCGGCGAGTCGCGCAGCGCCTCGATCAGCGCCTCGATCGTGCCCGGCGGGATGAGCGGACGCGCGGCATCATGGACCAGCACGATGTCCGGCGCGTGCGGCGCGAGCGCCTCCAGCCCCGCCCGCACGCTCGCTTGGCGCGTGACTCCGCCCGGCACGGGCGGAAGGTGGTCCAGTCCCGCGAGCGCGCTTTCGATCATGGCGGAGTCGCCAACGGGCTGGAGCAGCGCCGCGACTCGCGCCGCTAGGGCGTCCGCCGCGTGCCGGATGACCGGGCGGCCGAGCAGAGGCAGGAATTGCTTGGGTGTTTCCATGCCGAACCGGCTGCCCGATCCAGCGGCGACAAGGATGGCGGCGATGCGCATGATTGCCAGGTTCGCGACGCAGTGCATGGGCGTCAACAGGGCCGGCCTCGTGCCCTTGGCGTTCGCGTCCCCGTAACTCCGCATTTAGGTGGAGCAGCTCAGCAATTCTGATTAGGCGCGGGCTGGCTTCACCGTGCGGGAGCGTCTTGACGACGAAGCCCCCCTCTGTGCGAAATTTCAAGTGTCGCAGATCAGAGCAGAGGTGTCGAAAGGGAGGATCATGAAGGGCAACGTCATTTACGACGATGTTTTCTTCGAGGGACAGAAGCATGGCTCCTACATGTCCTCCCGCGAAATTCTGCCCATCGTCCAGCGGCTTGTTGACCCGCGTTCCGTATGCGATGTCGGATGCGGCGTCGGGACTTGGCTCAAATCCTGGAAGGATCTGGGCGTTCAGGATGTGCTCGGCCTGGACGGGTCTTACGTGAACAGGAAGCAGTTGTTGATCTCGGACGATGAGTTCCATCCGCACGACTTGCGGGAGACGATCGTACTTGATCGTACTTTCGATTTGGTCATGTCCCTTGAGGTGGCGGAGCACCTTCCGCCGGACAGATCCAGCAGTTTCGTAAAGGATCTCACGTCGATAGCCCCGCTGGTGCTGTTCTCGGCGGCCATACCGCACCAAGGCGGAACGGATCACATCAACGAGCAATGGCAGAGCTACTGGGCAGGCCTATTCAACGAGCGCGGCTTCCGTACCTTCGACGTGATCCGGCCGCTGATTTGGGACAATCAGCGGATCGAGCGCTGGTACATACAGAACATAGTCATCTACTGCCGGGAGGATCGCATTCACCTCTATCCCAGACTTACGGAGCGTCCATCGACGTTCCCCCTTTCCGTGGTGCATCCCAAGCAGTTCATCGATGGCCTCTCCGAGCAAGGCACGAGGGATGCGCTGAGGGTATTGCGAACCTCCCTGCATCGCTCGGCGTCCCGCCGCTTGAGAAGTGCTTCAAATAGGCTTTCCGGCCTGATGCAGCGCGGGATTTAGCGCTCTGCCGAGCTCAATTCCCGGGCGGCAGGGGCAGCCCGCCTAATTATCGACCCACCTGAGTGGCTCCGTCCGTCATGGTCGAAGGCCGGCCATCCACGACTTCCTTCGCGCCAGCAAAGCCGTGAATGTTCGCATTCACGAGCATGACGGGGCGGGAAAGCGAAGCAGGTCACACGCGGTCGCCCTGCCCCCTCATGAGGGACGGGTCGGGCACGGCATGGGTCAATGTTTAAGCGGACGAGTATAACTCCGTCTCGACGTTGCACGCTCATGGCGCCGATAAGCTGTGGGGCTCATGCCGAAAACATCGCGGAATCTGCCATTGAAGGTCGAGAGGTCGCCGAAGCCGGCCTCATATGCGATAGCGGATATTGGCATCGACGACGTTGCCAGGCGGGCGGCGGCCCGTCGCATCCTGACGCCGAGCAGGAATTGGTAGGGCGTCATGCCGACAACGCGCCGAAAGGTGCGGAGGAAGTGGTATTTGCTCATTGCGGTCACATCGGCGAGCGCATCCAAGTTGAGAGCGTCCTGGGCATGGAGCTCGATGTGACGCAGCGCCTTAGCCACACGTCGTTCGTCGCGCGCCGACACCCCGAGGGTGGAGGGCGTCACGCCGGATACGGCCCTTACCACAGCTTCTAGGAGGCTGGGCAGGGATTGTTCGATTTCGAGGAGGTCTGGCGCCAGAGCCCATGCTTCCATCCGGACGCACCAGGGCACAACCCTGGGTACGGCTGGCAGCATTGCGATTGGAAATCTAAACCGGCCGGAGGCAGCAACGCTGGCCGTCACTTCGGAAAAGTAGTCTGGCGCGAACTGCAAGGCGATACAGCGATCGCCCCTACCGTGATCATGACCACACTCGTAGCAACTGCCGAAGTTACCCAACAAAAGGGCGCCGGGGCTCAATATGGCCTGGCCGGTGCCCGTTCGATATTGGAACGAGCCTTCCAAGACGGCCGCGACCGTGACCTGCTCATGCCGCTCCTCGAACGGGCGATCGGTCGGGCCAGCGGTGCAGACATACTCGCTGACCGACCAGCCTTCGCCCTGAGCCAAGCAACGTGCGGCCGGCGCGCCATCCGGCGACTTGTCGCCGCGGCACTGTGCGTTGATGCCCGACGCCCATGACGCCTCGGCCTTGGTCAGTGGCATGATCGATGGCCTACGCTGCGAGGCGATCCAGCGTCCGTTTCATGATTGCCATTCCCTGCTCCATCATCGTGCTCACGGCTGCCGCCGCCTCGTCAGGGAGAAGGTCGGCGATCCAGACGAGCTTGGTCGCCCCGCTCGCGCCGGAGATCACCTGCGCCGAGCCGTTGTGGTGGGTGAGTGATCCACCAACCGCGGACCATACGACACGGCGTTCGCCCTCGTCCACCGTCACGATCAGCTCGCGCACCACCATTCCGTTGCCGAAGGTCACGATCCGGGCGCCAGGCTCAAGTCGCGTGTCGGTCACGAATCCTGGAACCAGCCGCGTGTGCAGGGCGCCAACGTCGCGAAGCGCAGCCCACACGTCTTCGGCTCGCGCGGTGGTCGAGATTTCTCGGCGGATCGAAGCCATTGGCGCTTTTCCTTGGTGTTTTGGATGCAATCGTACTGCGCGTACGTCGGAAAATCACGCCCTGCCGTCACAGTACGCTTCGATGCGATAGCCGTCGGGATCAATGGCGAAGGCGGCATAGTAGTTCGCACCATACTCGGCCCGCAGTCCTGGTTTGCCGTTATCGCGCCCGCCGGCCGCCAGCGCCGCCTCGTGGAAGGCATCGACACTCCTTCGTGTTGGCGCGGTGAAACAGAAATGGAGGCCGGAGCGCGGATCCGCGGGTACTGGACTCGCGCTCGCCATGACCCAAAGCGCGACGGTGTGCTTGCCGTACCCAGCCGAAGTCTCGTCGGCACTGAGGCACGCATACCCGAGCGGTTCGAGGGTGGCGTCGTAGAACGCCTTGGCCCGAGCGATGTCGCGAACGCCAATGGAAACGTGGTTGATCATTGTCGGTTCCCCTCATGTGCTCGGTGCCACCTTGCCCAGGTTGGCGCATCGCCGGCTTGGGGAAAATTGCTGTTCCTGACGAGGGTCTCGCGCCCGGCGGCAAGAACCTCGGTGATACGTGCCACGCTCGCGGGCGGGGCGCTGGCGTCCACCAACTCAGGCGCTACGATTCCGTCGTCTCCGGAAGCCAGTCCCCGAGAACCTGTTTCTCTGCATAGGTCAGAGTATCGAGATCGACTCGCACGGCTTCGCCCAGCCGCGCCAGTTCCAATCGCACCATGCGCCGGGCGCGGATGACCTGCCGCTCGATGATCTCCGCGACCTCACGCCGTAGGCTGGGACTCGTCCTTAGCACATCGTCAATGTCGTCGCGCGCGTGCAGGGCGGTCGCGATCCAGCCGTTGCGGGGGTCGGCTGCCGGGGAAGCCTCCAGCTTCATCAAATGCTCGACCACGGTCCTAAGGTGGCTCGTCAAAGCCCGCCGCTCGGATGCGCCCAAGCTTTCGATCTCCTCGGCCACGTTTTCCCAGTCCACCGGAAGGTTGTGTCGCTCACGGGTCGCTGACCGGAGCGCAGCCGCCTGCCGCGCGGACCACAGGACAAGATCGGTGTGGTAGAGGTCGCTCACTGCTCCATCCCTAGCACGGCGCCGCGAAGGCGGCCAGGACGCCTTGGCCGTTGCACCCAGGGGTCTGTGGCAGTAGTCTGCCCAAATCATGGGCAAGTGTCATTCAGCCACCACAACACCGCCCCTGAAGCCGCTCGACCTTGGGGCAGGCGTCCGGATCGACACGCCCGTGATCCTGGCGCCGATGTCGGGCGTCACCGATCTGCCGTTCCGGCGGCTCGCGAAGCAGCAGGGCGCGGGGATGGTGGTCTCGGAGATGATCGCCTCCTGGGCGATGGTGCGAGAGAACCGCAACACCCTGCGCATGGCCGAAGTGGACGGGTGCGGCGGGGTCAGCGCCGTGCAGCTCGCCGGCTGCGATCCGGGCGCGATGGCCGAGGCGGCGCGGCTCGCGGTGGGTCATGGCGCCGACCTGATCGACATTAATTTCGGCTGCCCGGTAAAGAAGGTCGCGGTCGGCCAGCAGGCGGGCTCTGCCCTGATGCGCGACGAGACCGCCGCGCGCGCGATCCTGGAGGCGACGGTGAAGGCGGTCGCGGTGCCGGTCACGCTGAAGATGCGGATGGGCTGGGACCATGCCAGCCTGAACGCGCCGCGCCTCGCCCGCATCGCCGAGCAGGCCGGCATCCGCATGATCACGGTGCATGGCCGCACCCGCCAGCAATTCTACACCGGGACCGCCGACTGGGACTTCATCGCCCAGGTGAAGGGGGCGGTCGGGATTCCGGTGATCGCCAACGGCGACATCCTCACCGAGGACGATGCCGCCGAGGCGCTGCGCCGCTCCGGCGCCGATGGCCTGATGATCGGGCGCGGCTGCTACGGCCGGCCCTGGTTCGCGGCCCATGCGGCGCATTTCCTGCGCACCGGCGCGCGCCTGCCGGAACCGTCCCTGGCGGCGCAGCGCGCGATCGTGCTCGACCACTATCGGGCGATGCTTGCCCACTATGGCGCCGAGGCCGGGCTCCGGCTCGCGCGCAAGCATGTCTCCTGGTACTCGCGCGGGCTGCCCGGCTCGGCCGAGTTCCGGGCCGAGGTGAACCGCATGGCCGAAGTCGATTCTGTGATCGCCCACATCAAAGCGTTCTATGACCGGTTGATCGCTTCCGGCGCGTGCCGGGCTGCCCCGGTGCGCGAGCAGGCCCTGGCGGAGGCGGCGTGACGGGGGCGGCGCAACGCGCTCTGGAGGCGCACGGCCGACGGCCGGCCCGGCGCCCCGCCGATCCCGCGCTGGTGCTGAGCGCCCTGCCGGTCGCGGTCGTGTTGCTCGACGCCGAATGCCGCTTCCTGTTCGCCAACCATGCCGCCGAGCAGTTCTTCGGCGCCTCCGCCCCGCATTTATCGACCCTGCGCCTCACCGATCTCATTCCCGCCGACAATCCGCTGTTCCTGCTGATCGAGCAGGTGCGGACGCACGAGGCGACCATCGCCGATCACGACTTGACGCTGGACAGCCCGCGCCTGAACAAGACGGGGATCACCGCGCTCGCCACGCCCTTGCCGGAGGAGCCGGGGACCGTTCTGCTGACGTTGCAGGACGCCTCGGCGGCACGGGCCATCGATCGTCAGCTTGCGTTCCGGGGCGCGGCGCGCAGCGTGACCGGGATGGCGGCGATCCTGGCCCATGAGGTGAAGAATCCGCTGTCCGGCATTCGGGGCGCCGCGCAGCTCCTGCAATCGAGCGTGACCGGCTCCGACCTTGAGCTGACCGAGCTGATCCGCGACGAGGCCGACCGGATTCGGGGCCTGGTGGACCGGATGGAGATGTTCGGCGAGAAGCCGCTGGCCCGATCGGCGGTGAACATCCATCGCGTGCTCGCCCACGTGCGCACGCTCGCGCAAAGCGGCTTCGCGGCGCATGTGCGCTTCGTGGAGCAGTACGACCCGTCGCTGCCCTCGGCCGCGGGCAATCGCGACCAGCTTGTTCAGGTGGTCTTGAACCTGGTGAAGAACGCGGCCGAGGCGCTGGCCGGGCAGGCGAACCCGGAGATCTGCCTCATGACCGGGTTCCAGCATGGCGTGCGCGTCGCCGCGCCCGGCTCGCCGCACCGGCTCGACCTGCCGCTCTGGGTGGCCGTGCGCGACAACGGCCCCGGCATTCCCGACGACATCCGCCCCTATCTGTTCGAGCCGTTCGTCACCAGCAAATCGGCCGGCAGCGGCCTGGGGCTCGCGCTGGTCGCCAAGATCATCGGCGATCACGGCGGCCTGGTGCAGGTGGAGAGCCGCCCCGGCCGGACCGAGGTGCGGCTTCATCTGCCGGTCGTGTCCGACGAGGACGCCGATGCCTGACCGCCCCTTGCCCCGGCGGGCGTGATGACCTTGCCGACGGTCCTGGTCGCCGACGACGACCGCTCGATCCGCACCGTGCTGACCCAGGCGCTCGGCCGTTCAGGCTACCAGGTGCGCGCGACCGGCCACGCCGCCACGCTCTGGCGCTGGGTGGAGGACGGAGAGGGCGATCTGGTCATCACCGATGTCGTCATGCCCGACGAGAACGGGCTCGACCTGATCCCGCGCATCCGCCGGATCCGGCCGAACCTGCGGGTGATCGTCATGAGCGCGCAATCGACGCTGATGACGGCGCTCAAGGCGACCCAGCGCGGGGCCTTCGAGTACCTGCCCAAGCCGTTTGACTTGCAGGATTTACTCGCGGTCGTGGCCCGCGCGCTGGCCGCTCCGGGCGAGTCGGCCGCGCTTGGGGGGGCGCCGCGCGAGACCGAGGAGGCGTTGCCGCTGATCGGCCGCAGCCCGGCGATGCAGGACATCTATCGCACCATCGCCCGGCTCACGACGGCCGACCTGACGGTAATGATCAACGGCGAGTCCGGCACTGGCAAGGAGCTGGTGGCGCGCGCCCTGCACGAGCACGGCAAGCGCCGGACCGGCCCGTTCGTGGCCATCAACATGGCCGCGATCCCGCGCGAGCTGATCGAGAGCGAGCTGTTCGGCCACGAGCGCGGCGCCTTCACCGGCGCGCTGACCCGCTTCGCCGGCCGCTTCGAGCAGGCCAGCGGCGGGACGCTGTTCCTCGACGAGATCGGCGACATGCCGGCCGAGGCGCAGACGAGGCTGCTCCGCGTCTTGCAGGAGGGCGAGTTCACGACCGTTGGGGGGCGCCAGCCGATCAAGGCCAATGTGCGCATCATCGCCGCCACGCACCGCGATCTGCGCGCCGCCATCCGCCAGGGCCTGTTCCGGGAAGATTTATTCTACAGGCTCAACGTGGTGCCGATTCGCCTTCCGCCGTTACGTGAAAGGACCGAGGATATCCCGCTGCTCGCCCGCCACTTCCTCGACCGCGCGCGCCTCGACGGGCTGCCGGCGAAGCTGCTCGGCCAGGGCGCGATCGAGCGGCTGAAGCGCCACTCCTGGCCCGGCAATGTCCGCGAGGTCGAGAACCTGATGCGCCGGCTCGCTGCCCTCTGCCCCGCGGACGTGATCGGCGCCGAGGCGATCGAGGCGGAGCTGGCCGAGGCGGCACCCGCGCCCACGCCCGCCCCGGCCGGCCCGGAATCGCTCGCAAGCGCCGTGGAACGCCATGTTCGCGCCTTTCTCGCGGCCTATGAGGGCGGCCCTGGTCCATCCGACGTGTACGATCGGGTGATCGCTGAAGTGGAGCGGCCATTGATTCGCCTGACCCTGGCGGCGACTCGAGGCAATCAGATCAAGGCCGCCGCCATGCTGGGCCTGAACCGGAACACGTTGCGCAAAAAAATTCGCGACCTCGACATCCCCGTCACGCGGGGCGCGACATGACGACACGCGACCGCGCCACGCGATTCGGCCAACGCTTCTCCGAGCTGCTGCTCGGCCGGGGGCTGACGATCTTCCTGGTCTGCCTGGCGCTGGCGGGCGGGATCAGCACCTTCATCATCCTCGCGCGCGGCGCGCCACTCGGGGTGCAGCGCGGGGCAGGGGTGGCGCTGATGCTCGCCAACCTCTCCGTGCTGCTCCTGCTCGGCGCGGTGCTGGCCGGCCGCCTGACCCGCGTCTGGGCGGAGCGGCGGCGCGGCTCGGCCGGCTCGCGCCTGCACGTGCGCCTGGTGCTGCTGTTCGGCGGTGTCGCGGTGGCGCCCGCCATCCTGGTCGCTTCGTTCGCGGTGGCATTCTTCCATTTCGGCATCCAGGCCTGGTTCAACGATCCGGTACGTCAG
>DATFDN010000361.1:0-2756 GCA_035252035.1 Acetobacteraceae bacterium
CGGGAGGAGGGCGAGCGGATCGGCGCGGCGCTGCGCGCGCTGCTCGACGACATCGACAGCCTGCGTGATCGCGCCGCGCGCGAAGCCGCGGACCAGCCCGCGGCGCAGCGGGCGCGGATGCTGGACGCGGTGCGCGCGTTGCTGGGAGAGATACCGGTCCTGCCCGAGGAGCGGATCGCCCAGGAGGTCGCGCTGCTCGCCGCGCGTTCCGACGTGCGCGAGGAGCTGGATCGCCTCTCCAGCCATGTCGCCGCCGCCCGCGCGCTGCTGGCCGAAGCCGGGCCGATCGGCCGCCGGCTCGATTTCCTGGTGCAGGAGTTCAATCGCGAGGCGAACACGCTGTGCAGCAAGTCCTCCACGGCGGCGCTGACCGCGACCGGGCTGCGCCTGAAGGCGGCGATCGAGCAGTTGCGCGAGCAGGCGCAGAATATCGAATGATGGTGCGCGTCCGCCCTCACGCGCCGCGCAATCGCGCGGCGACCTCTCCCGCGAGCGGGAGAGGTGTTACGGTCCAGCTCCTCACCTCTCCCGTAGTACGGGAGAGGTCGCCGCGCAGCGGCGGGTGAGGGTTCCGCGAGATGACCCACATCCCCCGCCGCGGCCTCTGTCTCGTCCTGGCCGGCCCCTCGGGTGGTGGCAAAAGTTCCGTGGCCCGCGCCCTGCGCGCGCTGGAGCCGGCGCTGTCGGTCTCCATCAGCCTCACCACCCGCCCGCCCCGGCCCGGCGAGCGCGACGGCGTGGACTACCATTTCCGTGGCGAGGCCGCGTTTGAGGCCGCGCGCCAAGCCGGCGACCTGCTCGAATGGGCGCGCGTGCTCGGCCGGTACTGCTACGGCACTCCACGCGCCCCGGTCGAGGCGGCCCTGGCGGCGGGCGCGGACATGGTCTTCGACATCGACTGGCAGGGCTTCCGCAGCCTGCGCGCCGCCTTGCCGGAGGATGTGGTCGGCGTGTTCCTGTTGCCGCCCTCGCTTTCGGCGCTGGAGGAAAGGCTACGCGCGCGGGGCGGCGACGCGCCGGCCGAAATCGCCCGCCGCATGGCCCGCGCCCGCGATGAGATCAGCCATTGCGCAGAGTTCGACCACGTCATCGTCAACGACGACTTCGAGGCCACGGTCGCGGCGACCCGCGCGGTGCTGCACGCGGCCCGCACGGCGACCGCGCGCCTCTCTGGGCTTCAGTCCTTCTGCGCGGCGCTGGAGGGCGGCCGTCAATAGTAACGCCCGTACCCGCGCCAGCGGTACGGATCGTCGTGGTGACGCTCCCACCAGCGATGCGCCTCCCAGCGCTCGTGTTCCCGGCGTTCGTGCTCCCAGCGGCGGTGCCGCCATTCGCGGCAGCGCCAATCGCAGCCGTCCCAGTCGGCCCGGGTGAGCGCGGCGGAGCCTGTCGCGGGCCGGACTGCCGGGGACGAGGCGGGCGCCGCCCCGGCGCTCATCATTGGCAGGGCGAGCAGGCCGGCGGCGAGAGTGGAAAAAAGGATCGGTTTCAGCATTGGTCCCTCCTCGCGAGGGAAGCTCGCAGCCGGACAGGGCGGCCCTGCGGCCGGATGGTGGCGGAATCGGGCAATCTAACCGCCGCCCGGTGACAGTTCCGCGAGCCAGCCGGCCGCCAGCACGATGGCGGTCCCGACCACCGCTTCGACGCTGACCGATCCGGCGAGCGCGCGGGAGGCCGCCGGATGCCGGGCCAGTGCTGGGGTCAGCACCAGGGCGTTCCGGGCGGCGAAGGCGAGCGCCAGCGCGAACAGCGCCGATTTCAGCAGAATGATCCGCCCGTAAGCCGTGCCGATCAGGCCCGGTGCGCCGCCCGCCAGTGTCAATCCTTGTGCCGGTCCGGTGCCCGCGAGCGTGAGGACCGCCGCCAATCCAGGCCAGGTGAAGCGACGGCAAGCGCGGGCGGCGTCGGGGGCGGGGAGCGCACCGAGGCAGAGCAGCAAGGGGATCAGCCCGCCCAGCCAAAGCCCAGCCGCGAGCAGGTGCAGCGCCTCCGACGCCGCGAGCCCGCCGCCGACCTGCGCGGCATGGCCAAGCCAGGGTTGCAGGGCCACCGCTGCCGTCGCGGACGCCAGCGCGATCGGGGGGCGCCCGAGCAATGCCAGCGTCAAGGCGATCAGTACCAGGCGCCCGAGCAGAACCTGGCCGAATTGCAGGTAGGCAACGAAATCGGGCACCGCGTCCAGGGTCGCCGCGATGCCATCGCTGCCTGCCACCTGCGCTGTCTCCCCAAGGAACCACGCGATGCCGAGACCCAGCGCGATCGCGCCGCTGAGTCCAGCGACGCGGCGCAGAGGGAGCGCCATGCGCGGGGCCAGGTCGCGCGCCAGCACGCAAGGCGTGAAAGCCAGGGCGCCGAGCAAGGACAGGATCGCCGCGTCATGGCAGCCGCGCAGCAGCGTCAGCCAGATGGGCGGCCCGGTCATCTCCATGGGATCGGCTCCCTCACCGCCCCACGGTGAAGCTGAACCGCCCCTCGGTCTTGTGCGTGTCCTGCGAGGTGACGTGCCACACCACCATGTACTGGCCGGGCGCGAGCGGCGGCAGCGTCACGATCAGTTCGCGCCCGCTCTTGCCGGAGCGCGGGGCGCCGGTACGCAGCGCCTTTCCCGAGGGACCAAGCACCTCCACGCTGCTGAAACGCGGCACCACGCCTTCGGTGAACGAGAGGTCGAGGGTGGCGGGGGCTGCCGCGATCCGGCCGCCCACGGGCGGGCTAGCGTGTTCGAGAACGGCGTGCGCGCCCGCTGACGAGAGTCC
>DATFDN010000362.1:0-3075 GCA_035252035.1 Acetobacteraceae bacterium
TGGCCGCGCTGGGCCGTGTCGCCGCCGGCGTCGCGCACGAGATCCGCAACCCGATCGCCGCCATGCGGCTGCGCGCCGAGAACGCCCTGGCGGGCGAGCCGCACCGGATGCGCGCCGCGCTCGGCCATGTGCTGAGCCAGATCACACGGCTCGACGGGTTGGTTTCGCAGCTCCTGGCGATGACGCAGCGCCGCAAATCCGTCCCGCAAGACATTCAGGTTGCGGCTTTCCTGCAAGCGATCATCGACGATTACGGCGAGCTGGCGCGCGCGGGGGGCGTGCGGGTGGACGTGGCGGCGCCTCCGCTCTCCGGCCGCCTCGACCCCGACCTGGCACGCTGGGCGATCGGCAACCTGGTGCTGAACGCGATCCAGCACACGCCGCCAGGCGGGCTGGTCAGCGTCTCGGCCGAGGTGAGCGGTCCCGTGCTGCGCATCACCGTGGCCGACACCGGGCCTGGCGTCGCGCCCGCCCTGCGGGACAGCCTGTTCGAGCCGTTCGTGACCACCCGGCCGGAGGGCACCGGGCTCGGCCTCGCCATCGCCCGCGAATTCGCCGAGGCGCAAGGCGGGCGCGTGAGCTTGCGGAGGCCTGGCGGCGAGGGCACGGGCGGCGCGGTCTTCGCGTTGGATCTGCCATGGCAACCATCCTGATCGTTGACGACGACACCGCCCTGCGGGAGAGCATCGCGGAGTCCCTGGGCGACCTGGGACACGCCCCTATCGAGGCCGAGGATGGCGCCGCCGCCCTGGGGCGTCTCGCCGAGCCCGGCATCGACGCCGTCCTGCTCGACCTGCGAATGCCCGGCCTCGACGGACTGGAGGTGCTGCGCCGGATGCGCGCGCTGCCGGCGGCCCCGCCCGTCGCCGTGCTCACGGCGGTGCCGACGGCCGAGAACACGATCGAGGCCATGCGTCTCGGCGCGGTGGACCATCTCGCCAAGCCGATCGGCCGCGCCGACCTTCAGAGCCTGCTCGCCCGGATGCTGCCGCGCGCCGAGGCCGTTCCCCTCGCCGCCCCGGCCGCGGAGGCCGGAGAGCTCATCGGGTCCAGCACGGCGATGCGCGACGTGCAGAAGGCGATCGGCCTGCTCGCCGATGCCGCCACGACCGTGTTGATCACCGGCGAGACCGGCACCGGCAAGGAGGTCGTGGCGCGCGCCATCCACCGGCACGGCAACCGCGCCGTCCGGCCGTTCGTCGCCCTCAACTGCGCCGCGATCCCGGCCGAGTTGCTGGAGAGCGAGCTGTTCGGCCACGCGCGCGGCGCCTTCACCGGCGCGGTCTCCGACCGGCTCGGCTGCTTTCGCGAGGCGGACCGGGGCACGCTGTTCCTGGACGAGATCGGCGACATGAACCTGCCGATGCAGGCCAAGCTGCTTCGCGTGTTGCAGGAGCGCGTGGTGACGCCGCTCGGCGGCCGTCCGGTCCCGGTGGACGTGCGGATCATCGCCGCCACGCACCAGGATCTTGGCGCGATGGTGGCGCAGGGGAGGTTCCGCGAAGACCTATTCTACCGGATCGGGGTGGTGCCGCTGCAACTCCCACCGCTGCGCGAGCGGCTGGCGGACATCGTCCCGCTCGCCGAGCATTTCCTCACGCTTGCCGCCGCGGGCGGTCCGCCAAAGCGCCTGGCCGCCGACGCCGCCGCCCGGCTGCTCGCGCATCCCTGGCGCGGCAACGTGCGCGAGTTGCGCAACGCCATGGAACGGGTCGCGGCGATGGTGCGCCAGCCGGTGATAACCGCCGCGGATCTCGCGTTCCTTGTTCCGGCCGGCGGGGAGGGGCCGCGGGACTGGCTCGACGGCGACCTGCCAGGGGCGGTCGCGCGGCTGGAGGCGGCGATGATCGGCAAAGCGCTCGAAGCCTCGGGGGGCAACCGCAGCGAGGCCGCGCGCCGGCTCAACATCCATCGCCAGCTCTTGCACACGAAAATGCGGCAGTACGGGTTGGAGGTGTCCGGGAAGCGGACGGAGGGAGTCGCGAATCCGGACATGCCCGCGTCCAAACCGGGACCGTAGCAGGCGCTCGCGCGCAATTTCATTGTGGCACGAGCTTTGCTGCGCCAGCCACCGAACCGGACACGAGGAAGCAAGGATGCCCTCTCCCGAAGACGCGGCCGGGAACCGTGTCCTGGCCTGGCTGCACGTCGGCGACCTTCACCTGACCACGGCGGAGGCGGAGAATTACCGCGACCTGCGGCGCATCGTCGCCCTCGCGAACGGGCTGCCCGCCGCCAGCCTGGATTTCGCCGTGCTGCCCGGCGACAACGCCGATGACGGCTTGCCGGAGCAGTACGCGTTGCTCCGCGATGCCATCGCCGGGCTGCGCCTGCCGCTGCACGTCCTGCCCGGCGACCACGATTTCAGGCCGCGTAGCCTCGATGCGTTCCACGCTGTCCCTGGCATCGAGCGGCTGCCGCGGGCGGTGACGATCAAGGGGCACCACTGCCTGTTTCTCGACGTCGTTTCCGCCGGCACCGGCGGCCCCGACTTCCGGTTGGACGAGGCGCAGCTCGACTGGGCGGAGCGGGAGCTGGAGGCGGCACGGCGCGCGGGCGAATCCGTGGTGGTGTTCATGCACACCTATCCCGCCGACCTGCGCGAGGGGGCGGAGCGGCTGCGCGCCCTGCTCGCCCGGCCGGACGTGCGGTGCGTGGACATGGGCCACACCCACTACAACGAACTCGCCAACGATGGCGGCACGATCTTCATGGCGACGCGCTCGACCGGGCAGGTCGAGGAAGGCCCGCCCGGCTTCTCCATCGCCGCCGTGGACGGCGACTGCGTGAGCTGGCGCTTCAAGCCGCTCGACCAGGCTTGGCCGTTCGTCCTTATCACGCGGCCCGCCGACCATCGCCTTGTCACTGGCGCGAATCAGATCGTGAGCGGCGCGTCCTCTGTCCGCGCCAAGGTTGTCGGGGACATCCCGATCGAGGGAGTCGAAGTCCGGGCCGATCACGGGGCCTGGGTGCCGATGCGGCCCGTGCCGGGCGAGGCCGCCCTGTGGGAGGCGCGCGGCCTGGCGGCGGGCGGGGAGATCCGCGTGCGGACGCGCGACGCGCGGGGACGGGAGG
>DATFDN010000363.1:0-15151 GCA_035252035.1 Acetobacteraceae bacterium
GCCGGCCCGATGGCGCGCCGCTGGAACACCTGCCCGATCCGCTGATCGTGCTGGATGCCGCGCGCGCCGTGCGGCGCACCAATGCCGCCGCCCGCGCTGCCTTCGGGGCCGATACCGGGGCGGTTCTGCGTCACCCCGGTCTGCGCGGCGCGATCGATCGGGCGCTGGCCACCGGCGCGACCCAAGGAGCCGATCTGATGCTGCCGGCGCCGGTACCGCGCGAGGTCCACGCGGCAGTGGTTCCGCTGGAGGTGCCCCTCGACGACGGCGGGCGGGTGCTCGTTGTGCTCTCCGACCGTACGCGGGAGCGCGCGATCGAGCGGATGCGCGCCGATTTCGTCGCCAATGTTAGCCATGAGCTGCGCACCCCGCTTGCCGCGCTGGTCGGCTTCATCGAGACACTGCAAGGTCCAGCCGCCGATGACCCACCGGCGCAGCGGCGCTTCCTCGCGATCATGGCCGAGCAGGCCGCGCGCATGAACCGGCTGATCGACGATCTCCTGAGCCTGTCGCGCATCGAGCTGACCGAGCACCAGCCCCCCTCCGGCACAGTCGATCTTCGCAACCTGATCCCCCCACTGGCGGCGGCGTTCGAGCCCCGGCTCCAGGAGCGCGCCGCCCGGATCGAGCTTGACCTGCCGCCGGACCTGCCGCTGGTGACGGGGGACGCCGATCAGCTCGCCCAGGTGCTTCAGAACCTGCTCGACAACGCCCTGAAATACGGCGCGAGCGGCAGTACGATCCGTCTGGAGGCGACTTGTGCCTCGGGAGGAGGGTGGCCGAGCAGGCCCGGCGTCGTGATCGCGGTGGCCGACCAAGGCCCTGGCATCCCGCGCGCGCACCTGCCGCGGCTGACTGAGCGGTTCTATCGCGTTGATAAGGGTCGGTCCCGCGACGCCGGCGGGACCGGGCTCGGGCTTGCCATCGTCAAGCACATCGTCAACCGTCATCGTGGCCGGTTGCTGGTCGAAAGCGAGGAGGGCGTCGGGACCAGGGTGAGCGTCTGGCTGCCGCGCGCGGGGTGATCAGACCCGCTCGACCGGGGGGTAGCGGCGCAAAATGCGCAGCATCAGCAGCATGGCGGGGAGCGCGGCGAACATCGCGAGCCCATAGAACGCGGTCCAGCCGACCGCCTGGGCGAGAAAGCCCGACAAGCCGCCGACGGTGCGCAGCGCCAGGGCGGCAAGCGAGGAGAGCAGCGCGTATTGGGTCGCGGTGAAGGCGGGGGCGCAGAGGCCGGAGAGGAACGTGATGAAGGCGGCATCGGCCATGCCCTCCGCGAAGGCTTCCGTGACCACCGTCGCCAGCAGCGCGTGCCTCTCGCCCGCCGAGGCGGCGAGCCAGAGGTACATCCCCATCGCCGCGGTCTGCACCCAGCCGGTGAGCAGCAGGGCCCGCCCGACGCCGAGCCGGGCGACCAGCCATGCGCCCGACGCCGTGCCGGCGAAGGTGGCGGCGAGCGAGAACGGTCCATTGGCCAGCGCGATCGCCGCCCGGTCGAAGCCGAGATGGGTATAGAACGGCGCGGTCATCACCCCGGCCATCGCCTCACCCAGCTTGAACAGCGCGACGAAGCTGAGGATCGTGCCCGCGCCAGGCCGGCCAAGCATCTCCAGGATGGGAGCGACGACCGCCGATCGGAGGCGGGCGCCGAGGCGCGTCGGCGCGGCCAGGCGCGCAACGGGGGGCTCTGGCGCCAGCAGGGTCGCCAGCGGGCCGAGTGCCAGCAGCCCGGCCACGCCCAGCAACGCCCCATGCCAGCCGATCACATCGGCCGCCTTGATCGCCCCGGCGCCCGCGATCAGCAGGGCGACCCGGTAGGCCCAGACATAGGCGGCCATCGCCGCGCCCTGCAACCGGGGCGGGAAGCTCTCGATCCGCCACGCATCCACCACGATGTCCTGGCTCGCCGAGAGCAGGGCCACCAAAGCCGCCGCCGCCAGCGCGCCCAGCGGCGCGGAGGCGGGATGCGAGAGCGCGAGCAACAGTGCGGCACAGGCCAGTGCCGGCTGGATTGCCAGGAGCCATCCCCGCCGGCGCCCGAGCCAGCCGAGTATCCAAGGCGGACGCGCCTGGTCGAGCAGCGGCGCCCAGAGGAATTTCAGCGAGTAGGCAAGGCCGATATTCGCGGTGAGCCCAATCAGGCCGAGCGACAGGTGGCCCTCGGACAGCCACAACCGAAGGGTGAAGCCGGACAACGGGAGCGGCAGTCCAGACAGCAACCCATAGGCCGCCATGATCCAGATCCGGCGATCCGCGAATAGAGGTGGGGATGCGCCTTGGGGCTCTATGGACTCGGCACAGCGAATCGGGCGCATCATGCCGGATGATTGGGACCGGGTTGCTCGACAAGGCAACCATTCTCTCCTTAACTGTCCTGGCTCGCGGATATGTGTGCGCCGCGCGCGAATCCGTGCTATGGGGCGGCGTGGTGAGCGGAGGGTTTGAATGAACGGCGGCTTTCAAGCTTCAGGAGACGCGCCGGCCCTGCCCGGCCTGCTGACCGAAAATCCAGTCTACAAGCCCTTTCGGTATCCGTGGGCTTACGAGGCGTGGCTTACGCAGCAGCGCGTCCATTGGCTGCCGGAGGAAGTACCGCTCGCGGACGATGTGAAGGACTGGCATCGCAACCTGACAGACGCGGAGCGCAATCTGCTCACGCAGATTTTCCGATTTTTCACCCAGGCGGATGTCGAGGTAAATAATTGCTATATGAAACATTACAGCCAGGTTTTTAAACCGACCGAAGTGTTGATGATGCTGTCGGCCTTTTCCAATATAGAAACAGTTCACATCGCCGCGTACAGCCACCTGCTCGACACGATCGGAATGCCGGAGAATGAGTACCAAGCATTTCTCAAATACAAGGAAATGAAGGACAAGTACGACTACATGCAGGGTTTCTCGGTCCAGAGCCGGTATGAAATCGCTAAGACCCTGGCGGCGTTTGGTGCCTTTACGGAAGGCCTACAGCTTTTTGCCTCGTTTGCGATCCTTCTGAACTTTCCACGTTTTGGCAAGATGAAGGGCATGGGCCAGATCATAAGCTGGTCGGTACGAGACGAAACATTGCACTGCGTCTCGATCATACGCTTGTTTCGCACCTTCGTTCAGGAAAATTCCGATATTTGGACGGAAGCGTTGCGGCGAGAAATCACTGATGTATGCGCTACTATTGTTGCTCATGAAGACGCATTCATCGATCTGGCGTTCGAGCAAGGGGGGGTCGAGGGTCTGAGCGCGGATGAGGTCAAGGAGTATATTCGCTATATTGCCGATCGCCGGCTGGTCCAACTCGGGCTGGAGCCACTGTTCAATGTCGAACGTAATCCACTGCCTTGGCTCGACGAGATGTTGAACGCGGTCGAACACGCGAATTTTTTCGAGAACCGCTCCACGGAGTATAGCAGGGCTGCCACTGTAGGCACTTGGGAGGAAGCTTTCGCTAGCTGATCAAATAAAACTACCTTGCGCATCACAAAATTGTGGGATTAACTTCGACTTTCGTGTGGTCTGTCCAGCATAACCGCGACGACCACATTGCGCAGTAAGAATATGGCTGAGCAGGGGGCATAGTGAGCGAGATCGAGAACGACATCGTCCAGGAGCGGCAGGCGCCTTCGCCTGCTTCTACGGGAACGCCACCTTCCACGGGAGCACCGCGCTACAGTCGTCGGCTCTCCGACAAGATTTTGCTGGCCTTTCATCATGCCTGCGATCAAGGCGATCTGGAGGTGGCTGAACAGCTCCTGCACGTTCTTGAGATGATGCTGATTCGCCGTCCGCTGACCCCGGAAGGCGGGCGGCGGCGCAACATGGAAAGCTTGGTCGCCGCCCACGAGAGGCTGTGGCACCTGCGCCACCCCACGGCCGACCTGGATCAGTTTCGCCCATAGCGTGGTTTTGCTTCAGGCTGGACGTGGGGACGCCCTTTCGCGAGCCGCTATGGCGGCCGTGCATCACAGCCAGGACGTTTCGGACCGTCATTGCCGGGCTTGACCCGGCAATCCAATCCCCGACTCCGGCGGCACGGACCTGGGCTGGATGCGCGGGTCAAGCCCGCGCGTGACGGCTTATACCAGCGCTACGATCGGCCGTAGGTGTCCTCGATGCGAACGATGTCGTCCTCTCCGAGATACGGGCCGGACCCGACCTCGATGAGGGCCAGGGGGATTTTGCCGGGATTTTCCAGCCGGTGGATCTCGCCGAGCGGGATGTAGATGCTTTCATTCTCTTGCAGCAGCACCTCCTGCGTGCCCTTCGTGACGAGCGCGCTGCCCGTGACAACGACCCAGTGCTCGGCGCGATGGAAGTGCTTCTGAAGCGACAGGCGCTGACCCGGCTTGACCACCAGCCGCTTGACTTGGAACCGCTCGCCGCGCATCAGCACCTCGTAGTAACCCCACGGCCGATACACCCGGTTATGCGCAACCGCCTCCGGGCGGCCTGACTGCTTCAGGCGGTCAACCAGGGTCTTCACGTCCTGCGCGTGGTCGCGGTGCATCGCCAGCACCGCGTCCTCGGTGACGACCACCACTGCATCCCGCAGCCCGACAACCGCCGTCAGTTGGCCGGCATCGCTGCGCACATAGCAATTCTCGACATTCTCCAGCACCGCCTCGCCCAGGGCGACATTGCCTCGCGCATCCTTGGGCGCCAGCTCCCACAAGGCGTTCCAGCTTCCAACATCGGACCAGCCGATCTCGGCCGGGATCACCGCCGCGCGGGCCGTGCGCTCGGCAACTGCATGGTCGAGGCTGATCGAGGGGGTGGCGGCGAAGGCCTCGCCATCGAGCCGGATGAAGTCAAGATCGGTGGACCGGCCGGCCACGGCCCGGCGCGTCCCGTCCAGCACCTCCGGCGCGTGCCGCGCCAGTTCCTCGATCAGGGTCTGGGCAGTGAAGAGGAACATGCCGGAATTCCACAGATACCGCCCGGAGCCGACCAGTTCGGCGGCGGTATCAGCGTCTGGCTTCTCAACGAACCGGGCGACATGACGCACCGCATCATCCGCCCCAAGGGCGGCGCCAAGCTCGATATAGCCGTATCCGGTCTCGGGCGCGGTCGGGCGCATCCCGAACAGCACGATCCGCCCAGCACGCGCCGCCTCCGCGGCCGCGGGCAGATGCTGGCGAAGTCCGGCGACATCGCCGATCGCGGCATCGGCCGGCATCATCCAGAGAACCGTTTCCGGATCGGCCTCGGCCACGAGCAGGGCGGCGGCGGAGATCGCCGGCGCGCTATTGCGTCCCACCGGCTCCAGAACAATTCGCGCCCCGTCGATGCCGGCCGCGCGAAGCTGCTCGGCGATGAGGAATCGGTGTTCATTGTTGCACACCACGATGGGGGGCGCGAACGCCGCGCCAGTCGCGCGCAGCGCCGTCTCCTGGATCATCGTGCGCTGCGACAGCAGCGGCCAGAGCTGCTTGGGGAAGCTCTCCCGCGAGACCGGCCACAGCCGGGTGCCCGATCCGCCAGAGAGGATGACGGGCTGGATGCGTTGTTCGACCATATCTCCTCCTGCTTTTTTATGCGGCGCGGGTCAGGCGCTTGATGAGCGCCGACAGGCGGTGCCGGCGCAGCTCGCTCCGCGCCCGTTCGTCAGTGGTCATGTAGTTGAGCTGGATGCTG
This sequence comes from Acetobacteraceae bacterium, assembly GCA_035252035.1. Classification (GTDB taxonomy): domain Bacteria; phylum Pseudomonadota; class Alphaproteobacteria; order Acetobacterales; family Acetobacteraceae; genus DATFDN01. The sequence continues at coordinate 5,632 of DATFDN010000363.1, forward strand.
TAGCGCCGGCCGGAGAAGACCTGGTGTCCGTGCCAGGTGTTGGCGCCGTTCGGGAAGGCCAGCAGCGTTCCATTCACTGGCGGAACCTCCACGGCGTAATCCTCCAGGTCGCGCGGGCCGCGCAGCAGGCGCAGGCAGCCTTCGTGCTTGCCGAATGCCGCCTGCTCCTGATTCAGGTATAACAGAACCGTCACGCGCTTGGCGACGGAATCCACATGGATGTGCCCGTCCCGTTCCGTGGTCCAGCCGCGCAGGGTGAGCATGGTCGGCGCGTCGTCGAGGTCAAGCCCGAAGCGGGCGGCGAGGGACTCGCGCAGGCGTGGCCCTTCAAGCTCCGCCGTCAAGGCCCGCGCCGCCGGGCCGAGTCGCAGCGCCTCGGCTGGGAAGGAGCCGCGCTGGCGGATCGGCGGCAGGTCGTGCAACACCCTGGCAAGACTCGAAGGCGGCACGAAATCCCGGACCAGCAGATGCGGGAACGGGTCGGTCGCAAGCGGGGCCTGGTTTAGCGCGCCGTAGTCCAGCTCGATCATGCGGCTCTCCTAACGAGACCGGCTTTAGCATGGATCGCGGCGCGTTGAACCCTGTCGCATTCCGCGCTAAGGGCGCCGCCCAATGGATATGCAAGCCGTCCCGACCGGGGCCGGACCGCTGCCGGCCTACCGGGCGATGGTGGCGGCTGGCGCCCTCGTGCCCGACCCAGCGCAGACCTTGGCCGCCGAGCGGATGCAGGATCTGTGGACGAAGCTGCGCGGCTACGACCCGCCGCCCCGGCCGGCCGAGACCGGCTTTCTCTCGCGCCTGCTCCGCCTTCGGGCGGTGGATGAGGCGCCGGAGGGCAAGCCCAACGGGCTCTACCTCGTCGGCGCGGTCGGGCGCGGCAAGTCGATGCTGATGGACCTGTTCTTCGGCGCCGCCGAGGTGCGGCGCAAGCGGCGGGTCCATTTCCATCGCTTCATGCAGGAGGCGCACGCCCGGTTCCACGCCCTGAAGCGCGCCCAACCGGAGATCGACGACCCGATCCCCCGGCTGGCGGACATGATCGCCGCCGAGGCCGCGCTGCTCTGCCTTGACGAGTTCCAGGTCAACGACATCGCCGATGCCATGATCCTGGGCCGGCTGTTCGAGGCGTTGTTCCAACGGGGGGTGGTCGTAGTCACGACATCGAACACGCGCCCGGACGACCTGTTCAAGGGCCAGCCGGGCCGCGACGCCTTCCTGCCGTTCATCGCGTTGCTGAACCAGCATCTCGACGTGTTGGAGATGAACGCCGCCCGCGACTTCCGGCGGTCCCGGCTGCGGGGCTTGCGCACTTGGCACGTCCCGGCGGACGCGCGGGCACGGCGCGAGCTGGATGCCGCGTTCCGGGAGCTGACCGGCGGCGCCCCGCCCCGGCCCGAGAGCCTGAGGGTGGCGGGGCGGCGCCTGGTCGTGCCGGAGGCCGCGGAAGGGGTCGCGCGGTTCGACTTCGCGACCCTCTGCGGCGCCGCGCTCGGACCAGGCGATTATCTCGCCATCGCGACCCACTACCACGCCCTGGTGCTGGAGGACATCCCGCGTCTGTCGCCGGACAATTTCGACGAGGCGCGGCGGTTCATCACGCTGATCGATACGCTGTATGACCATCGGGTGAAGCTGCTGGCGTCGGCCGAGGCGATGCCCGACCAGCTCTACGAGTGCGGCGAGAACGCGCGGATGTTCGAGCGCACCGCGTCTCGGCTGACCGAGATGCAAAGCCAGGACTGGCAGGCCCTGCCGCACCTGACGTGAGGGTCAACGGTCTGTCTCGTGCCGCCGGTACAGGGAGCGCGCGTAACGTGGCATGACCTGCGGCATAAACGTGTCGCCGGGTGGTGGGCGCTCAACGCCGAACACGTAGCTTGGGAAGTTCAGTTCTTTCTGAACGTCCCAAATCTGCTCGTGCGCGTCAGGCGGCAGAATCCGGGCCGGATCACCGACCGCAACCCATGCGATCGGCACGACGGCATCGGCCGGTAGGAGCGTGCGCAGATGCACGACGCTGTTGATTCGCACCTCCGCCCGCTCTCCGACATAAGCCCCGTTGAAGATGGTGGCACCAGTCGCAATGAACACGTTGCTCGCGATGGTGCAGCCAGTTAGGTAGCTATGGGGACCGATCAGAACATTGTCGCCGACCGTGACCGGGTTGCGCGCAAGGCCGCGAACCACCGCGTTCTCCATGATGACGCAATTATCGCCAATGGTGATCGGGCCGCTTTCCGCGGTCAGCACAGCGCCGAAACCGATCGAGCAGTTGCGGCCGATGCGGATGGCGCCGCAAACCACCGCGTTCGGAGCGATACGGGTTCCGTCCCCAATCGTGGGACTCTTTCCGTCATGGGTCAGCAGCATAGGTCGCCTCGGGTCGATGATCGTGGACTGCGGAGTGTGCGGCAGACCCGCCTCGCCTGACCAGCTTGCCGGTCCAGGGCCGATCGGCTAGCAACATGGCCTCGTCGAAGGGCTGTTCCCGGCCTATCGCAGAGTCATCCGCTCCACGAGGATTGAACATGGCCCGCAACAAGATCGCCCTGATCGGCGCCGGCAACATCGGCGGCACGCTCGCCCATCTGATCGGGCTCAAGGATCTGGGGGATGTCGCGCTGTTCGACGTGTTCGGCGGGGTCGCGGCGGGCAAGGCGCTGGACATCATGCAGTCCGGCCCGGTGGACGGGTTCGACAGCCTGATGACCGGCGGCTCGGACTACGCGGCGATCAAGGGCGCCGACGTAGTGATCGTGACCGCCGGCTTCCCGCGCACGCCGGGCATGTCGCGCGACGACCTGATCGGCAAGAACGCCGGGGTGATCGCGCAAGTGGCCGAAGGGATCAGGACGCACTGCCCTGATGCGTTCGTTATCGTCATCACCAACCCGCTTGATGCGATGGTCTGGGTGATGAAGGAGAAGTCGGGGCTGCCGGCCAATCGCGTGGTGGGCATGGCCGGCGTGCTCGACAGCTCCCGCTTCCGCCTGTTCCTGGCGCACGAGTTCAGGGTCTCCGTGGAGGACGTGACGGCCTTCGTGCTCGGCGGGCACGGCGATACGATGGTGCCCCTGACCCGCTACTCCACCGTGGCCGGAATCCCGGTGCCGGATCTGGTGAGGATGGGCTGGACCACGCAGGAGAGGATCGACGCGATCGTGACCCGCACCGCCAATGGCGGCGGCGAGATCGTCAAGCTCCTGGAACGCGGCAGCGCCTTCTACGCGCCCGCCGCCGCGGCCATCGCCATGGCCGAGAGCTACCTCAAGGACAAGCGCCGCGTGCTGCCCTGCGCGGCCTATCTGAACGGCGAGTATGGCGTGAATGGCTTGTACGTGGGCGTGCCGGTGGTGATCGGGGCGAACGGGGTGGAGCGGATCGTGGAGATCGCGCTCGACCCGCGGGAGAAGGCGGCGTTCGACAAGTCCTGCAACGCGGTGCGCGAGCTGATCGAGGCGTCGAAGAAACTGGTCGGCTGACCATGAACATCCACGAGTACCAGGCCAAGGAGCTGCTGCGGAGCTACGGCGTCGCGGTGCCGGAGGGGCATGTCGCCTGGACCCCCGACGAGGCGGCGGAGGCGGCAAGGCGCCTGCCGGGTCCGGTCTTCGTGGTGAAAGCGCAAATCCACGCCGGCGGACGCGGCGCGGGCCGGTTCGCCGACGACCCGAACGGCAAGGGCGGCGTGCGCGTCACCCGTTCGGTCGAGGAGGCGCGGGCGGCGGCCGAGGCGATGCTGGGGCATGTCCTCGTCACCCGCCAGACCGGTCCGGCCGGGCGCAAGGTGCATCGCGTCTATGTCGAGGCGGGCTGCGACATCGCCCGCGAGCTCTATCTCTCGCTGCTGGTCGATCGCGGCTCCGGACGGATCATGATCATGGCCTCGTCCGAAGGCGGCATGGAAATCGAGGAGGTCGCGGCGCGCAGCCCGGAGACGATCCTGCGCGTGACCGTCGATCCGGCTGCCGGCATCCAGAAGTTTCACGCCCGCCGGCTGGCCTACGGGCTCGGGCTGGAGGGCAAGCAGATCGGCGCGTTCGGGCAATTCGTGGAAGCGATGTACCGCGCCTTCGTCGCCCTGGATTGCGCGATCGTGGAGGTGAACCCGTTGGTCGTGACCGGCGCCGGCGAGGTGCTGGCGCTGGACGCCAAGGTGAGCTTCGACGACAGCGCGCTGTTCCGCCACAAGGAGCTTGAGAAGCTGCGCGACGAGTCCGAGGAAGACCCAAAGGAACTCGAAGCCAGCCGCTACGGGCTGAACTACGTCGCGTTGGATGGCACCATCGGCTGCATGGTCAACGGCGCGGGCCTGGCGATGGCGACCATGGACATCATCAAGCTGTACGGCGCCAAGCCGGCGAATTTCCTGGACGTCGGCGGCGGCGCCACGAAGGAGCGGGTGACGGCGGCGTTCAAGATCATCCTGTCGGACCCGAACGTGGAAGGCATCCTGGTCAACATCTTCGGCGGCATCATGCGGTGCGACGTGATCGCCGAGGGCGTTGTGGCCGCCGCGCGCGAGGTGAAGCTGTCGGTGCCCCTCGTGGTGCGTCTGGAGGGCACCAATGTCGATCTGGGCAAGGAGATCCTCGCCAAATCCGGGTTGCCGATCATTGCCGCCGACAACCTGGCCGATGCCGCCCAGAAGGTGGTGGCGGCGGTAGCGGAGGCGGCCTGAGATGGCAGTTTTGGTTGATTGCAGCACGCGGGTGATCACCCAAGGGTTCACCGGCGCGCAGGGCACGTTCCATTCCGAGCAGGCGATCGCCTACGGCACCAAGGTCGTTGGCGGCGTGACCCCCGGCAAGGGCGGCACGACGCATCTCGACCTGCCGGTGTTCGACACCGTGGCCCAGGCCCGCGAGACGACGGGCGCGACCGCGAGCGCGATCTACGTTCCGCCCGCCTTCGCGGCCGATGCGATCCTGGAGGCGATCGACGCCGAGATCCCGCTGATCGTGTGCATCACCGAGGGCATCCCGGTGCTGGACATGGTGCGGGTGAAGCGCGCGCTGACCGGATCGCGCTCGCGCCTGATCGGCCCGAATTGTCCAGGCGTCATCACGCCCGATGCTTGCAAAATCGGCATCATGCCGGGCCACATCCACCGGCGCGGCTCGGTTGGCATCGTCTCGCGCTCCGGCACGCTCACCTACGAGGCGGTGGCGCAGACCACGGCGGCGGGGCTGGGGCAGAGCACCTGTGTGGGCATCGGCGGCGATCCGGTGAAGGGCATGGATTTCGTCGAGGTGTTGGAGATGTTCCTCGCCGACGACGAGACCAAGCAGATCGTGATGATCGGCGAGATCGGCGGGCAGAGCGAGATCGAGGCGGCGGAGTTCCTCGCCCGCAGCAACGTCAAGAAACCCACCGTCGGCTTCATCGCGGGCGCCACGGCACCCTCCGGACGGCGCATGGGCCATGCCGGCGCCGTCATCAGCGGCGGGCGCGACACGGCGGCGGCGAAGATGGAGGCGATGCGCGCGGCGGGCATTCATGTCGCGGAAAGCCCGGCGGCGCTGGGGAGCACGATGGTGGGGGTGCTGCGGGGGTAGGTCTTGCGCCGCCGCACGCCTTCGCGTAAATACACGATCGTCCACACGTCAATACAGAGGGATCGTGCCGCTCAATATCCGCAGCGAGGCGGTGAACCAGCTCGCCGAAACACTGGCGGCCCGCAAGCGGACCAACAAGACCGAGGCCGTGCGGATAGCGCTGGAGAATGAATTGCGGCGCCTCGACGAGGCATTGCCGCTGCGAGAGCGGCTTCGACCGCTTCAGGACCGAGTCCTGAGCCGCCCCGCGACGGGACTTCAGGCCGACAAGACCTTCTACGACGAACTCAGCAGCGAGGACTGATGTTCGTCGATGCGTCCGCCATCGTCGCCATCCTGACACGCGAGCCGGAAGCCGACGCGTTCGTTGATCTGCTCGATGGCGCTTCGGCGGCGGTCACATCGCCAATCGCCGTGTTCGAGGCGACCCTGGGTATTTGCCGCAAGCGCCATGCGAGCGTCGCGGAGGCGCAAGAGGACGTTCACCAATTCCTGCGAACGGCGGGCATCCGCACCCTCTCGGTCACGGCCGACGACGCGGCGGGCGCGCTCGATGCGTTCTCGCGCTACGGCAAGGGTCGCGGGCATCCGGCGCAACTCAACCTAGGCGATTGCTTCGCCTACGCCATGGCGAAGGGCCATGGCGTCCCTCTCTTGTTCAAGGGGGAGGATTTCGACAAGACCGATATCCGCCCCGCGATGGGGTCGCCCTAGCCGGACAGCCGCCCTATGCGGTTCCGGAAGCGCAGCCCATTCGTTGCCAGACCCTCGTAACCGGGGCGTTCGACTTATCTAAGGGCGCGGCCCGGCAGCGACGGGTTAGGCTCGGACAGCACACAGGAGCACCCTCTATGGCGGGCATCGACATCCTGGCCTCGGCGTTCAGCGGCGCCAACGCCGCGTTCCTGGGCGATCTCTACGCCCGCTGGGCCAGCGACCCCGGTTCGGTCGATCCGAGCTTCGCCGAGCTGTTCAGCACTCTAAACGAAGATTCCCGCGCCGTGCTGGAGGAGGCGACCGGCGCCTCCTGGGCGCCCCGCCCTGCTCGCCCCACCCCAGCGCCCGCGCCCGTGGGGGATGTTCGCGCCGCCATCATCCCGAGCCTGCGCGCGCTCATGCTGATCCGCAGCTACCGCGTGCGCGGCCACTTGGAGGCGCGGCTCGACCCGCTCGGCCTGCAAGTGCCGCCCCGCCACCCAGAGCTTGATCCCGCCACCTACGGCTTCACCGAAGCGGATCTCGACCGGCCCATCTTCATCGACAACGTGCTCGGCCGGGAGACCGCCACCTTGCGCGAGATCGTGGCGATCCTGCGCGAGACCTATTGCGGCCATGTCGGCGTCGAGTTCATGCACATCCAAGACCCCGAGCAGAAGGCGTGGATTCAGCGCAAGGTGGAGGGCGCACCCTGGAACAGCATGTTCGACGCCGAGGCCAAGCGCACCATCCTGCGCCAGTTGACCGAAGCGGAGGGGTTCGAGGCCTTCTGCCAGCGCCGCTACGTCACCACCAAGCGGTTCGGGCTGGAGGGCGGCGAAGTCACCATCCCGGCCATGCACGCCATTATCGAGGCTGCGGCCACGCAAGGCGTGAACGAGATCGCCATTGGGATGCCGCATCGCGGCCGGCTCAACACGCTGGTCAACATCGTCCGCAAGCCGCTCACCGCCGTGTTCAGCGAATTCGGCGGCGAGAGCTTCAAGCCGGAGGACGTGCAGGGCTCGGGCGACGTGAAGTACCATCTCGGCACCTCCACCGATATCGATGTCGCGGGCCGCACCATCCACCTCTCGCTCCAGCCCAATCCGTCGCATCTAGAGGCGGTCGATCCGGTGGTGGTCGGCAAGGTGCGCGCGCGCCAGGACCAGGCGGGCGACACGCAGGCGCGGCGCTCGGTCATGGCGCTCCTGATGCACGGCGATGCCGCCTTCGCGGGGCAGGGATTGGTGTACGAGACGCTGGCGATGAGCCAACTCATCGGCTATCGCACCGGCGGCACCGTGCATGTGGTGGTGAACAACCAGATCGGCTTCACCACGATGCCCGCGCACGCCTATTCGGGCCTCTATTGCACCGATGTCGCGAAGTCGATCCAGGCCCCGATCCTGCACGTCAACGGCGACGATCCCGAGGCGGTGGTGTTCTGCGCCCGCATGGCGGCCGAGTTCCGGATGCGGTTCGGCTGCGATGTCGTGCTCGATGTCGTCTGCTACCGTCGCCATGGGCATAACGAGACCGACGAGCCGGCCTTCACGCAGCCGCTGATGTATCGCGCGATCGGCGCGCAGAAGACCACGCGCGCGCTGTACGCGGAGAAGCTGGCCGCCGAGGGCGTGGTGCCGGCCGAGGAGGCCAAGGCGGTGTGGGACGAGTTCGCCGCCCGGCTGGACGCCGCGAACAAGGCGGCGCAGTCCTACAAACCGAACAAGGCCGACTGGCTCGAAGGCCACTGGGCCGGCCTGTCGCGCCCCGATGCCGAGCCCGAGCACACGGAGGACGTGACCGGGGTCGATCCCAGCGTCTTGCGCAAGGTGGGGACGGCGCTCGCGCACGTGCCCGAGGCGTTCAACCTCAACCCGAAGATCGCCCGCCAGCTCGATGCCAAGCGCCAGATGATCGAGAGCGGCGAGGGTATCGACTGGGCAACCGGGGAGGCGCTGGCGTTCGGCAGCTTGCTGCTGGAGGGCCACCGCGTCCGCCTGTCGGGCGAGGACACGCAGCGCGGCACCTTTAGCCAGCGCCACGCCGTGCTGATCGACCAGGAGAACCAGAACGAGTACGTCCCCCTCAACAACATCGCCCCGGATCAGGCGCGGATCGAGATCTACAACTCCCTGCTTTCCGAACAGGGCGTGCTCGGCTTCGAGTACGGCTACTCGCTGGCCGATCCGCGTACGCTGGTCTTGTGGGAGGCGCAGTTCGGCGACTTCGCCAATGGCGCGCAAGTCATACTCGACCAATTCCTAGCCAGCGGCGAGACGAAGTGGCTGCGCATGTCGGGTCTGACCCTGCTGCTGCCGCACGGCTACGAGGGGCAGGGGCCGGAGCACTCCTCTGCCCGGCCGGAGCGGTATTTGCAGCTCTGCGCCGAGCGCAACATGATGGTGTGTAACCTGACCACTCCGGCGAACTACTTTCACGCGCTGCGCCGGCAGCTGAAGCGCAATTTCCGCAAGCCGCTGGTGCTGTTCACGCCGAAATCGCTGCTGCGCCACAAGCTCGCCGTCTCGCCGCTGCACGAGATGGCGACCGGCAGCGCCTTCCAGTTCGTGATCCCGGAGATCGACCAGATCGGCCCGGCCGAATCGGTGCGCCGCGTCGTGCTGTGCTCGGGAAAGGTCTATTACGACCTGCTTGCCATGCGCCGCGAGCGCAACCTGAACGATGTCGCGATTCTCCGGATCGAGCAGTTGTATCCGTTCCCGGAGAAGACGCTTGGCCGGCTGCTCGCGCCGTACCGCAACGCCGAGGTGATCTGGTGTCAGGAGGAACCGGGGAACATGGGCGCCTGGTGCTTCGTTGATCGGCGCATCGAGGCGGTGCTGGGCAGGCTGGACGGCGCGGCCAAGCGGCCAAGCTATGTGGGGCGGCCCGAGGCGGCGAGTCCCGCCACGGGCTTCGCGCGAATCCATGCCGCCGAGCAGGCGGCGCTCGTGGACCAGGCGCTTGGCGGCAAGGGGAACGGATGATGGCGACCGAAATCAAGGTGCCCGCGCTGGGCGAGAGCGTCACGTCGGCGACCGTGGCGCGCTGGCTCAAACAGGCGGGGGAGGCGGTTGGCGTCGATGAGCCGCTGGTGGAGCTGGAGACCGACAAGGTCACGGTCGAGGTGAACGCGCCCGTGGCGGGCGTGCTCGCCAAGATCAACGCCGACGAGGGCGCCGAGGTGGAGGTGGGCGCGACGCTCGGGTTGATGGAGGCGGGCGCGGGCGCCACGGCGGCCCCGGCTGCCAAGCCCGCCC